>JBHHWX010000073.1:0-16850 GCA_046756745.1 bacterium
CACATGAAAATAGGCCGCACGCTTCGCGTTGGTGCTTGCGCCAATTGAAGCCAAATATGCAGTGATCGTCGTACCGATGTTTTCTCCTAGGACTAATGCGGCGGCCGTTTCAAAACCAATCAGGCCTGTCTGTGCGAGGCCAATCGTAATGCCGAGGGTTGCGGATGAGGATTGGACCATGACTGTCAATATACATCCCACAGCGGCGGTTTTTAAGACACCCAGGTAAGTTTCCGAATCGAAGGCCAAGAACCAGTTCTTAAACTCATCCATGCCGCGCAAGGGTTTAAATCCATTTTTCATCAATTCCAATCCAAAAAAAATCATGCCTAAGCCTAAAGCCGTTAAGGCAATATATTTGACCTTTTCATTCTTGCTGAAAAGATAAAAAAATACTGCAACCCCCACTATCGGGAGCCCGTATTTCCCGATTTTTAAAACCAGAACCCAGCCGGTAATGGTTGTACCAATATTCGCGCCAAGGATAACCCCCATGGCTTGATTGAGCATCATAAAGCCGGAGTTTACAAAACCGACCGCGATCACTGTGGTAATCGAACTCGACTGTACTAAACAGGTTAAGCCAATTCCCGCTGCGACGGCCATCAGTCGGTTGTCGGTTACCAATGCGATCATCCGTCTTAGTGTGTTGCCTGCGACGGCTTGTAAGCCATCTGACATACTTTTCATGCCAAATAAAAATATGCCCAATCCTCCGATCAGGTGAAACAACATATCAAGAAGCATTTTGGTGGTCATGATTGCCCAGTCTTCTTCCGCTCACATCGCATGAGCGGAAGTCGTTACAAAAATAATCTTGTTAAATTTTATCACCATATCGGTTAACATGGTGAATATTAACATGACTTTTTTCGGGGCGCCGCAACGAGATGGACATGATTGCCCATTCATCAGATTGCTAGCATAGAAGTTTAAATGTGCGAAGGAGAGAAAACGTTAAGAAAATAGAGTCTGGCTTTATTTTGTATCTCCACTAGGCGGATAATTGTATTGTACTTTAATGAAATGATGTGGTATAAAAGTATAGGTCCAACGTGAAAAGTGCACAAAAAAATTTTATATTTGCTGTAGCCCCTTTTTATGTGCTACAGTTTTTTTTTGCCAGGTTAGGTAGCTTTGGACATTTCGTCAGCACAACGCTGATAACAGAACAGGAGAAATAAACAGTGAGTACAGGAACAGTAAAATGGTTTAACGGCAGCAAAGGTTTTGGATTTATCACCCCTGAGAACGGGGACGATCTTTTCGTCCACTTTTCAGCGATTGTCGGAGAAGGCTACAAATCCCTCGAAGAGGGTGATGAAGTCGAATTCGAGGTGACCCAAGGCCAGAAAGGCCCGCAAGCCATCAATGTCAGTAAAGTTTCCTAACCAGGGATCTTATTGAAGCAAAAAACCCCCACCGGAACGATATTCCGGTGGGGGTTTTTTTGCTTGCCCTTCATTCAATCCACAGGCACTGGGTGTGCCGCACTGATATCCCGGTCATACAAATCATCACCAGTCAATAACTAGGAATTTCACTTATTCTTTAAACACCCGATTCTCCCAGTACATCACAGAACTGTCTTGTTTGACGGATTGATATAATGCTATGTTTGCGGCGCTTGATCGTCATCCTTTGAGGATAAGCGATGAAACAGTTCGATGCCGTCATCATCGGGGCCGGGCCGGCGGGAGGCGCGTGTGGGCGGACCTTGTCGAAGGCGGGTTATCGTGTGCTACTCGTCGAAAAGGAGAAGGACTTCGCGGCCAAGGATTTCTCCAGCGGCGGCTCGACACTTGAGGTGCTGCGCGACTTCAACCTGCCGGAGGCCGTCGTCGGCGCCTATTGCCATCGGATTAAAATCGCCTCTTCCCATGATGCGCATGGTTGGGAGGCCACCGATCCCGTCGCACTGGTTCTCGATTTCCAAAAGCTGCGTCGTTTTTTGTCCGAAGAGATGACCCGGCACCAAGGCGAAGTTCGGCTGGGCTGGACCTACGAAGGCCACGAACAAGAAAACGGAAAGACCCTCGTTTCGCTCAAACAAGCGGCGAGCGGCAAGACGCAAAGCATCGTCGGCCGCGTCCTCGTCGATGCCACGGGCACAGACCGGGAGGTCCTGGGGCGTGGCGAAAAAGACAGACATCCGGCCATTGTCGGCAGGGGCGTGGAATTTCTGCTTGAAGTCCCGGCAGAGGTCTATCGAATGCATGCCGGCACCCTCTCCTTTTTCATCGGCCAAAATTGGATGCCGCAGGGCTATGCCTGGATCTTTCCCATGGCGGCCCATCGATTGAAGGTCGGCGTCGGCCGGAATTTTCCCGACGAACAAGTGGTTCCCCACAAACAGTCCTTCGGCTTTTATTTAAACCGATTAATCGCGACCTGCCTTCAAACCCAGGATTACAACATCCTCGACCGGCACGGCAAAACTCTCACTTACACCCTCCGTCAGCGCGACCGTCACTTCGATGAGAATGTCCTGGCCATTGGCGACGCCGTGTCCACCGTCAACCCACTCACCTTCGAGGGAATCCGGCACGCGATGCATTCCGGGGCCGTCGCCGCCAAACATATCGCAGGATACTTGGAAGGACAGGACAGACCCTTTCGGAAATACCGTTCCGAGATACGCCGTCGTAGCGGTCTGCGTTGGTTGCTCTCCGAAGCCCTCACGAAGAAGATCTATCGCGAGCCAAAGGATGAAAAGGTGGATTTGATGCTCCAAGCCTTGAAAGCCTTCTCCCTTGCGGAATTAAAAGCCTTGGTCTTCGATTACCGCCTCGTCCCCGTGATGAAATTCGCACTCGACTACCGGGTCCTCGTCGCCAAAAGCGCCTTCCGCTTCTCCGGAAAGAAACGCCTCGAACCGATGGACTTGAACAAGCCATGAAGCCTTTGAGCCTTCACGGAAACGACATACAACTTGCCGATTTTTTCGATGTCGTGCTTCGCCGCCGCCCGGTCCGCATGGCGCGGCAGGCGATCCAAAAAATGAAACGATCGCGCAAGGTCGTCGAAAGGCATCTTGCACAAGGCGATGTGGTCTACGGCGTGACGACCGGCTTTGGCAAGCTGTCCGATCGAGGGATTTCCGCCGCAGACATCAAGGCGCTTCAGGTAAACTTGCTCCGAAGCCATGCCTGCGGCTTCGGGCCGCCGCTTTCCGAAAGCGAAACACGGGGGATGATCCTGCTCCGCGCCCATGTCCTGGCGAAGGGTTACTCCGGCGTGCGACCCGTTCTCGTGGAGCGACTGGTCGAGATGTTGAACCAGCCCCTCTATCCCCTCATCCCCAGCCGGGGTTCCGTGGGCGCCAGCGGCGACCTGATTCCCCTCGCCCATCTTGCACGCTTATTAATCGGAGAAGGTGAGGCGATGTACAAGGACAGGAAGCTCAGTGGCAAGACCGCCTTGAAACGCGCCGGAGTTACGCCGATTGCGCTCGAAGCCAAGGAAGGGCTCTCGCTCGTCAACGGCACGCAAGGCGCGTTGAGTTTGGGTTTGCTTTCGCTTCACGCGGCGGAGCGCTTGGCCGGCACTGCGGACCTGGCCGGGGCCATGTCGCTCGAGGCCCTCATGGGCACGCCAACGGTCTTTGATCAAAAGATTCAAGATTTGCGGCCGCATCCGGGTCAGGTGCGGGTGGCCGAAACGATGCGCCGGCTGCTCGAGGAAAGCGAGATCCGCGCCTCGCACATCCAGTGCAACCGCGTGCAGGACCCCTATTCCATCCGCTGCATCCCGCAAGTGCATGGTGCGGTTCGGGACTCGATCGATGCCATCCGAAAGGTCTTGGCGACGGAGATGAACAGCGTGACCGACAATCCGCTTGTCTTTCCCGAGACGGGCGAGATCCTCTCGGGCGGCAACTTTCACGGGCATCCCATCGCGCTGGCGCTGGACCAGCTTGCCATCGCCTTAACACAGCTCGGCGTGATTTCGGAGCGGCGCATCGCCCAATTGATCGATCCGGAGCTGATCGACCTGCCCCTTTTTTTAACCAAACGCCCCGGACTCCATTCCGGGCTGATGATGCCGCAGGTCGCCGCCGCCGCCCTGGCCTCCGAGTGCAAGGGGCTGGCGCATCCGGCCTCGGCGGATTCCATTCCCACCTCGGTCAATCAGGAAGACTATGTGAGCATGGCCATGGGCGCCGCCCTCAAGCTCCAGCAGATTGTCCGCAATGTCGAGCGTATCCTCGCCGTCGAACTCTTCTCGGCCGCCGAAGGCATCGCCTTCCATGCCCCCCTCAAACCCGGCCGGGGCGTCGCCCAAGGCGTGGCCATCCTCCGATCCAAAATTCTCCCGCTTGAAGAAGACCGCTCGCTTCAAAAGGATTTGGAGAAAATCAGCCAGATGATTCATGACGGGGTGTTTAATTTGGAATCCTTTACCTGAACGCTTCGCGGTCTGCAAAAAATTAAGAAGAAAACATGAGCTGAAAAATGAAGCGGGCCCTTGTCGATTTTTTCGGATAAAGAAATCAAAAAAGGGGCGTGTCCTCCATGGACTTGGAGATCACGCCCCCTTAAATAAATGGAAAGTTACTTCAAAGATTCGAGTGCATTTTCATCGATACCGATGGGTTGGTGAACAACTCGCCCCTTTCGTTGAACGACCGCCCAAGCGCCAGGCCTTTTTCAAATGCCCCTGAATGAAGGTGTGTGGCAGAAAATATTTTTGAAAACTTACCGAAGCCGCGCGGTCATCGGTTCGTCCAGCCGGGCCAGATCGGCGGGATCTTCCAGACCGAAGTAATTAAGAGCATCTTCCGGGAGCAGCTCCCCCGCAAGCCTTGTCTTACCGCACTGGCGCGGCCCCGTCATCACCACCACTTGGCTGCGGGAAAGGGCTGTTTTCAGTTTCACGCGTATGGATGTCCACTGAATCACGGCACGATGATGCCATGAAAACCCATCTTTATATGGCTTGTGTTCATGGTGTGTGGCACGGAAGGCTTGGCCGCTTCCAGCTTACCCCGCGCCCGGTTGAGCCCGGACCAGCTCCGCCTGTCAATTGTATACTCGCGGTTAAAATTGCCTGGGCTTCCTTTCTGACATTTAGCCTCATCGACCAGCGATGGAACGATGATGGACTTAAGGCCCTTTTTTTGTGTCAGTCGCTTTCATCCATGCCGATCTCGACCGCTTCGCGAATATAACGTGATACGGTTTTTGCAGGGCCCCCATGGTCGTCATTCCCGCGAAGGCGAGAATCCAGGTTTTTAAATCAGCGATGGATATAAGTCATCCCATTCAGAGTTCATTTCCTCAATCAGGCGGATCTTCCAGGCGCGGTGCCATTTTTTGATCTGCTTCTCACGCGTGATGGCGGATGTCATCTCGTCATGGACTTCATAGTATACGAGCCGGTGCACTTTATATTTCTTGGTGAAGCTTTCCACAAGATCATGCTTGTGCTCCCAGATCCGTTTCACCAAGTCACTGGTGACGCCGGTGTAAAGGGTGCCGTTACGTTTGCTGGCAAGGATGTAGACGGGGGGGGGGTTCATTTGATGGCTTTGTGGATTCCCGCCTACGCGGGAATGACGGAAAAGAAACGGCAGACGATTTTACGTGATGTCCAGCCATGTGTGATGTGTTCTTTCTTTTGAAGTGTTACAGCGTGCCATTACTCGGTCAAGGCATCGCGCCTATTCGGATTGTTGGCCCCACCTCTCTTTCATGGACTTACCCTTTGTCTGCCAAGGCTTTTACGTCGTGTTGCGGGCTATTCTGATGATCTTAGACCAAAGCGTTGCGAATTCTAGAATGATTCACTCGCCTTTTGGTCGTCATTCCCGCGAAGGCGGGAATCCAGATTTTAAAAACATTAACCCATCATGCTGTAATGCACTTTCAAAACCAAGTCTCAGTCGCCCATTTCTTCAGCCAGTCGGCGGAGCGCTTGGCCGCGTCGAAAAGCCCCGCGCCCGTCCGCAGATGGGTGATGGCAGCGGTCTTGCGGCGGGTGAGGGTGAAGGTGTCAGTCGCTTTCATCTATCTGCTATTTGTCAATTACCCATCAATTAAAACTCAGGCCCAATAAGGCACATATTTCATCATTTTCCGTGCAGCGGTATCATCAAAGGGCTTGATCATCCCCGCCTCGACTGCTTCGCGAATGTAACGTGATACGGCCGCCTTATTTTTCTCGTCGATGCCGAACCGCTCCCGCAAAGAAGCATTGGTCAAGTAGTTCCGCATCACCCATTTCAGACAGGCATGAAGATAACAGGCCCGCACCCGATCCGACTTGTCCATTTCGGCGAGCGGCCGGTGCGCAAAAAGCACGACCTGTGTAAATCCTTCCGGTGCCTCGAAAAGAGGAGCAGGTAGCTGAAACAGCTCAATCTGAAAAATAACCTTGTCGATACCGCTGTCGCGCTCTTCACAAATCCTAAACCGGCGCATCAACGAAGCGAGTACCTCGTTTCGGGACTTAGGAGGCGTGTCCACAAACCTTTCGGTATCTACCAAGGGCTCACCCGGGTTAGTGATTTCGATACGGTCGTCGAAGATTTCTACCATCGGCGCCGCGCCGGTCACGAATAAGTCTTGATGAATCAGCGCATTTGCCACCAGCTCCCGCACTGCAAGCTCCGGAAACATCGGTACGGTTTTGCGCAAGGCCTGTTCAATGACCTCATCGCTCGGAACCAATGTTATAATAAAACTAATCAGACCCTCGAAACCGTTTGCGTAGCCCTTTACACCGAAAGAGCTCGTCTAAACCTCTTCTGTTCCGAGAAATTTGTTATCACAGTGGTGATCTGAGATGCATCGATTGGTTCCCAGGCAAAGAAGGGTTCCATGTAGTTAGGGCGGTAATTATGTTTGGTGTTATACAAACTACAGATCAGTGAATGTCCAAGTGCAATCCGGTTGTAGAAATTTATCTTCAGCATCTCCGGTGGCGATGTCCCGACACTGCGTTCACGATCCGGGCTTCTTGGGTTGAGGCTGTAGCGGGTGCACTTGTCACGATGGGTCAGGTAGAGGCTTATTCCTGTTTGCGGGTCGGGATAAGTGTACTCACCAGATAGATCAAAAACGATCTGTCTCAGGTTTGTTTCCCTCCTGAGCATCGTATCAAGGATCACTTTAATCGTATTTGACTTGCCCATGCGCGTCTTTCCGAAAAGCGCAGTACGATTGCAAAGGAAATCGTCCGGCGACACAGAAACCGGCACGATTTCCCCGCTGTGGAGGGTTTCTGTCTCTGTATATCGAAGGCGACCAATCTGGACTGGATTTTTCTCTGCAACAAAGCAGTTGATGAGTACTTCGAGATGTTTACGCTTAGGTACGTAGATCTCGTAAAAGTGAGGGGGCACGAAACTGTCGATGTCGTTTCCGAAAGCAATCTTTTGTTCTGGGCTGTCATAGTATGTACCGAGAATGTCCGCTTTGAGAGCACCCCACTGTAATTCGGCATTCGTCAGCGGGTCAATGGCAGCTTGTACCTTGTGGATCTGAAAAAATCGTGCTTTGAATATCTGCTGCAACAGGCGTCATGGCCGTTTCCCGGATCCGCGCCAGGATAAGAAAAGATCGTGAATTTGAAGGCTTGAATGCGGCTGCTTTTTCATTGAGCCGGACGATGACAAACGAATTTCTCGGAACGCCGCCGCAATTTCGTTTCCAGGCATCACAAGTGACAAGAGTAAGTTCATCGTAATCCATTTTTAGGAGAAACCGGAGAAGAGATGACCGACTATCAATACCATAGGCCGCCAACATCTCCGGGACTATACCATTTTCAGGTTCTGTACTTTTCTGGGCAGTCTCAACATCAATAATGGATTCCCGCCTGCACCAGCGTGGCAGGAAAAAGCGGGTCGTCATTTCCCCAAAGTTTTTCTTCACGCAAATACCTTACCCAATTGGCAACGATTTCACGAATTTCATTTCCGACTGGGAAAAAGAAGGTCGTGAAGGTCTTGCTGAATTTTGTTTTCACCTCGCGAGCATCCTGCTCAACCTTCCCGTCTGGTAAATCTACGTGTTTCAGCTTCATCGAGGCAATAGCGCTATCCCGTGCTCCTGTAAGAAGCGTGAAAGCAATGAGAGCGCGATTGCGTCGTTCGATATCGGTATCGACCGGCATCTTCGAAATGGCGTGTTTAACTTGCTCCAGGGTAGGAGCCTTCTTTTCACGGCGGGCCGTCGCTACACGCATTTCCTTCTCAGAAATATTAAAATAGTCTGCATTGCCATAGTGAATTCGGGATTTATACCCTGGTTGGCCCGATAGCCACTGGAAAAATTTTTTCAGATTGCTCAGCGTTGAATTCAGAGTCGCCTTGCTCAATTTTTCTCCGGTTTTTTTGTTTTTCTGTTCGGCAAGGTAATGCTTGAATGCAATCGCCTGCTCAAAATGAAATCTCTTGAAGTCGCGGAACTTCGTATAAACCTCGAATCGGTTAAGCGCCTTTGCCACCATGTCCACCGTTTGTTCGTTTTGGCGCTTCGCTTCCTTCAAAAAGAAAAAGTATTGCCGCTTGATCCGCTCATTACTTGCATTGTGTTTTATCATGCTCTGACACTCCTATCCAAAGTCACTCTTTAGGGAGGGTTGATCTGTATCTACTATTCTTCATCTCTGTTTCCTCAATGTGATACGAACACCCCCTAAAAGCCCAACCCTAGAAATAATATGCGCTTGGCTCTACCCGCACCGGGAAGCCGCTGGAAGGACCCATTCATTCTCTGACCTACCCGTGTATATGTTTCAGCCCTTGCGACATCGTGATGTCCACTTGCCCTTTTACCTGCTCAAGTTTGGTCAGATTGACGTTTCGATTCATGCCTGCTCCGCAGTCCGGGCAAATTCCGAATAGATTCCCCAGCGTCTCTGTTCTGGGTTTGCATTCCACCATATTTAGGGCCGGGATTTTCGGTTTCCTGCATCGGAGACAATACATTTCACCGGGTTTGCACGGTTGCTTGTTTTTTGCTCGCCGGGCTTGAAGAAAGGAAGAAAGGTCGCGACCAAGAATCAGCATCGGTCGCTTGTTATCAATGACAGGAAGGCCCCCTTTGATCCACGCCCGTACAGTGTTCTTATGAACACCGAACAGGAGGGCAACCTCCTCCACAGTGTAATTACGGTGGATTTTAACAATACGGGGATTTGGATGCCGTTTTCCCATAGCTCAACCGAAATAAAGGGCACGCCTATCACGCAAAAAATCTACTAAAGTAGGCACCCTCATCTCTTCCGCTTTCGGCTGGTTTCAATCTTCTGCTCTAACCATTCCTGTATATCCGCTTCCACCCAACCAACAGCACGGGCTCCCAAGTTTACCGGCTTAGGAAACGTGCCTTGAGATACACGAAGGTAAATGGTGCTGCGGGAAAGTCCGGTTTGTGCTTTGACTGTGGGAAGTCTCAATATTCGATAGGTCATTGCTGGCCTCCTTAAAATGTTAATACGCTTTACAGGAACAAAATTACCTGTGCGATTTGGGCGTTACAAGGGCATGGCCCAACGAAGGCAGATTAAACTTATCAATTAAATTCAGTGAGTTATGATTTATAAACGGTGCCGATGAGGGTAGCGATCAGGCTGGGTACTATCGGGAAATACGTATAAAATAAGGGCTTGCCGGGTAGGAGTGTTGGGCGAAAAATTTCCGCCCAGTTTTTTTATTTTTTCATATTTTTACGGATCGTCTCTGAACCACGACCTTGGGCAATATCCATTTTAGCGATTTGTAAGGCACACCAGTTATCCGATTTATCAGAATTTTTTCTTTTCAACGTTCGGTATGCTTTCTGCCAGCTTTTATATATCGCCTGGGTCTCTAGCTTGCGGGCTTCGCGCCTGGCAATGGAGGGAATATATCGGTCCGAGGTAGGTGGCCGATCTATCAAATCAAGGATCGCCGCCCGGTCGATCTTGAGTTGATGCCCATCCAGAAAAACAATCTCATTTAAAGAAAGAGGGTGCTCTGATGCTTTCAAGGTCACTGGTTCTTTAAAAACCAATTCTAAGCGACCTGTTCTTTTCTTTCCCTGCACGTCCCCAATCAAAAAACTCTTGGTTTCCCTGTCCCTTTTGGGCTTGCCTCTTACGCTGATTTCCCGAGCAAGCCAATTTGTTAGCTGGTTTTCTGTAACTTGCCATTGTTGAAGAGCGCCTGATGGAATGGGGACCCTCCCCATGTCGTCACGTTGGTCGCAAGCAACAAAAGCCTGTACCAATTTCCCTTGCTTTGTTGGAGGTATATGCACCGGCATGAAACAGCTTTCTTCGCAACCCGGACACACGACAGATTTGGCCGAGACTGTGGGCTTTATCCAACCAGCGTTCTGAAATATTTCAACTGCTTCTTCCGGCCACGCTTGAACCTCTTCCCAAGCAATTATGCTGTCACCTTGGGAACCCAAACACTGAATCAGATCCTGTAATACATCGTCCAGGGTCATGCATCGTTCTCGTCTTCATTTGATTCAGGTTCCATCGGTTCAATGCCGGGGTCAGTCAGCATCTTGCGAATCATCAAATCCCTCCCATCATGACGAAGGGCGCACCAGTTGGGATAACTGATTTTGAAACGACGCGTCCGGCGCTTTGTGCTGGGTGTGGGAGCAAATTTCACTTTAAGCTCTGCCTGGGTCACGTAAAATGATGGCAGTTCGAGTTGTTCCAGCAGGTCATAGACAGCTTTCGGGTTGTCTGTAGGGTCCGCCTCAACGGTCACCCGTTTTTTGTTTCCGGTTTTCAGGCTCAACCTCAATTTAAGCACCGCCACTTCATCTATTCCACAATCTAAAGGGTACTTAAACACAAAATCACGGTTCGCCAGTGCATCGAGGCGATAGATACGGTTGTCGCCTCCAAAAACATCCAGTGAATCGATTCCAAGGATGGTATCAGCAAAAATCTGTTGTAGTTGGGGAACAGACTTCGTGTTACGCGGGGCATAAATATCCAGTGAGCCTTCAACCTGTGTATAGACGAAAATAATCTCGAAGGCGGGATGGCGTGAACGGTTTGAAAGCTGGTTGCGAACCCACTCTATCCCGGACTGGGCATAATCTTCCGGGTAGGCGAAAAAATACTCCTTCTCATGACGACGGAAGACTTCCACCTTGCAGTTTCGTCCACGCCCTTCCTTTTTATAAAAATAATGGCTGATCCCCTGTTCCAACCGTTTAGTATGTTCGGGGCCAACATGGGGTTTTTTGTGAGGCAGGTCGTTACGTTTCTTCCAGAGAGAATCAGCGATATTGTCCGAGTGCAGAAATAACGTGGCTCCAGCCCAGTACTTGGGATGCTCCAAATAGGCCCACATGACCTTCCCATGAAACCCGTCAATTTTGGCGACAGACTCAGGGAAGGCATTATCTTGGTGAAAGTTGGCTTCATCCGTGAGAGCGGTGACACCCGCTTGGCATGCATCCCGTCAATTTCCTGAAATACCGCTTCAATTTCCGCCTGTTGTTCAGGGGGCAGGGCGATAAAAGCCTGAAAGATTGAGTCAACTTCAGTTTCTTTTGTTTGCCTGAAATCAAGCCCAGGTAATATGTTTTTCTCATCATGAAAATAACGCCCAAGCAAGACATTGGGAACGCGGCGGAAAAACTGCATATGTGAGTATTGACGGGCCATTGGCATACACCCTAATAAGATGATAAGAAATGCTGTAGTATATCCTTAATTCAAAGGAAAGTCACAGCAGGCAATACTGAACACGAAAGTAGGGATATGATATGCCTGAGACGGAAGATCTGGCACGACAGAAAGTTGATAAGACACTCGAAGCGACAGGCTGGGTCCTACAGGATCTGAAGGATTTCCACTGCAAGGCCGCCGGTGTCATTCAGGCTAAAAAATCCGGGTCACACTCAGTGGCGTGGCGGAGCAGTCTGAAAAATATATGGCCTCATTTCCCGATCATCTGGCCAAATGGGATCGATACCTGCGCTTCGATTATGAAAGCACCGACGAGGAAACCTTTTTTCGCGATATGCGTGATCAGCATTTTATCTCTTTCAGGAAGGACTCTTCACACTCGACAACATCTACAAATCCTTAAAATTCAAATCGCAAGAAATTCTTTTTCGTGAAGTCCGCGTCATTATGCAGGAACCTCCACAGCTTGCACCGTCTCCATATCTGCCGCTGATAACCCAAAAACTGCGCTCATCCTCTCCTCTATTTCTCTTCTTAAGTCCTTTGCCCTGCGTTTTTTACGTGTCATATCGTGCGGTATACGAGCAGCCTCAGCCTCGTCAAGAGTACTGATTAAATCGGCCACCAAGCTCTCAATTTCTGCCCGCTTCTCCTCCTTTGGAACAGGAATCGGCAACCTCTCAATGAACTGCTTGCCATGTGAGTAATACCCGCCGCGAAACGTACTGGTATTAATCCGGACTAGGGCCTCACTCAGAGGATGATTGAGCACAGCAAGCAGATAATGATTAGACACAACCGCATCATCCCGCGTACGAACCATGTAGTACGGTCCATTTCCCCCTCCTGTGAACAGGGTATCAGCCTCGTCATATGCGTAACGGGGCTCTATGGACAGCACCGGCAGGATGATTTTTGGCGTGTCGAACTTCGTTAGGCTCTGCGAACGCCCATACTGGTACCAATGCTGTTCGGCAGGCGGTCCGCCTGTAATGTTCCGTCCTTCCAGTTTTTTTCTCCGCGCATTAAGGTAAGCCCAGCACCCAGGAAATCGTGTTGCCATCACATCGGGCTGGATAAGATGAGCCCGGATGCTTCCCTTTGCGTTCTTAACCAGCTTGTAGGGGAAAATGATCCAAGCATTCGCCTGAGGCCGGCCATATGCGGACAAAGTCACGTCATGCAGGCACGGACGCAGAATACTCTGTTCGATAACCCAGTTCTGCTCATTCCAGTGACATGTTACGGTGTCCACGTCTTCAGCCACGGGATGCAAAATGTAGACATTATCTGCACTGGTTTGAACACCGACCAGGATTTCAGCGACTTTCGAAAGCCGATCCTCATGGGCATTACGTATACGCGTAAACAACGCGCGCGCTTCCTCATCAGCGAATGCCCAAGGCTCTTCCCCCAATACTTCTGCCGGTATGTCAGTAATGGAACCAGTATGGCCGTAACGCCACGATTCAAGCGCACCCACCTTTTCAATCCTCACGCTATCACAACCTACCCGCTTCAAAATCATAATGCACGTGTAGTTAGAGGTTCCCCGTCCAAATACTTGTTTAACGCCGAAATGAACTATTTGTTCGACAATCTTGTCTTGAGAGAGAAGCCCGCGTAGCGCCCGGCCAGCCCGTATGGTCATAAATTTGTGCGGAACAATTACCCCTACGCAGCCATTATTTTTTACCAGCTCCAGGCTTCTCTCGATAAAAATAGCGTATTTATCAAAATTATTATGTCGTGATGTTGTGAAAGGTGATGATGAATGCTGGTAATACGTTACCTCTTTCGGCGAATAGGCAACCATATTCTGGATACGAATGTACGGAGGATTGCCGACGATAACGTTGAAGCCGCCACGTTCCATCTCGGCCCGAAACTCATCGACCCACGAGAATGGATTCACATTCACGCGTAGCGCCGTACTCATTGGACCACAGGCCGTCTCCCATTCTCCCACGCTTACCAGACTGTTGCCACACCGGATTACTTCATCGAGCGATGGCAGTGCCGGTGTCTTCCGTCGTTCGACATACTCCTTCAGTCCTGCTGCACTTTCATCTTCAATGAGCTTGAGAAGCAGACTAAACTGTGTAACCTCAACCGCATTGGGATCAATATCTACACCGCGTAGGTGAACCAACAAAATCCGCCGCTTTTCTTCAAACGTCAGTCGCCACTGTCCAGCACCAGCTTCATAAATGTGGCATCCAACATGTGTTTCACGTTCATTATCTAGATACCAGCTTAGGTAATATTCCAGCAGCAATCCATACGCAGATAGAAGAAATATCCCGGAACCGCAGCAAATATCTGCAACTGTGAAATTTTCCAGTCTTTCCGGGCTCTTGCCCATAACAGCCGGCCCGAGCACGCGCTCTAAAATCGCATCGGCAATAAATCCTGGTGTTGGGACAACACCGCCGCTTTCACGAACCTCCGGTTTGTTAACAATCTGGACATCTCCACCATCGATGATAATTACGTCGCCCAGAAACTGTTCATAAATCTCTCCCAACACTTCTGTTTCAACAACTGCAAATGTATAGGGACTTCGTGGGTAATACAGTTCGCAGATAATTCCTTTCAAGGTCTCATCACTGATGCGAATTCCCAGGCGTTCATCGTCCAGAAGCCGGAAAAGACCTGAGTCATAGAATGCGTCAGCGCGACGTAGCACATCCATCAAGGCGTTGAAGGTGCTCGCAGGCAAATTTTTTAGAGTTTCATATTTTTCAATTTCACGATCTTCACAAATGCGTAGAAACACGATACGCGAGAGGACACGCTGGACGGCAAAAGTTAACTCTTCCGCTGACAAACCCGGCGTGTTTTTATTTATGTCACTGGCCAGACGTTTACGCCAATCACGTACCTGAGCCAGAAAGAAATCATCAAACTGTTCAGCACCTCGTCGCGTTGCATCTATTGAGAAGTGTCGATCAAATGCCCCGGAATAAACGGCATCACGTGAGAGCAAAGACCAAAGTTTATCAAACTGCTCCTCAAATTCCTCATAAGCGACCAATAACAGTCTAGCAACATGAGCCTTATCGGTATCTATCGGTGCAGGCTGACAATCATAAACAGCGAGTTGATGGAAATTCGTCAAAACCGCTATCGGCAAGCTCGCCGAGTAACCATAACGTCTTATTTGAAACGCCGGTGCGCGATCACGATCGATACGCACACTCGGTTTCTTCGCCTCAACAAAGAGCTTGCGTTGCCGTGCAAGCCTCAACTCGTAGTCCGGCTTCTTCGATAACCGTTCTTCTCCTACTTCAACTGTAGCCTCTTCGACGACCTCACGCAACGCCAGCGGCTGTCTTTTTCTGTTATGAACATCCCAGCCGAAGGCTTCAAGAAGTGGTGTAATAAAATCAGTCCGTGCCTGTGTTTCGTTATAGGCAGCATGCAGATAATCATCCTCATTGTGTTTGAACGCACGCACCAATTCTGAAACAAGATTTCTGGCCCTTTCCTTCAATTCGCACTCAGTCATGATCCAGACGGTTTGCCGTTCCGCCGGCGCGCAAGTCTACGGTCCCGCATTTTCTCCCAAATTCCCCGCAAAATTTTGCAGTCGCGACGTGATAGACCCATCTGGCCCATCAACACAAGGCGATCATTTTCATACAGCACATCATCAAGACGACCCTTACGTATAAGACGGTTGCACTCGTTCAAGGGTATTGCTGAAGCAAGCTCTGCTGGCATCAAGAGCCGTGCAGCTTCTGTCGGTTCAAGTTCGAGAACCCCTCCCCCATAGCTTCGCCCTTCAATCTCGGCCGATGCTGCTAGCATATGCGTATAGGTATTGGCAATGACACGCTGCGGCTCAACCTTGCAAATCATCCGATGAATTGTGTCAGTGGACGTTGCTCCTGCCGTGTTCTTTACTACGCGCGGAAAATCATAAATCTGGCGAAAAACAAACCCATCTGGAATCCATATAGACGGTACCGCATACCACGGTTCTCGAATAGAACATTTATATCCTTTATGAATATTGTTGGCCTCACCAATGCGGATATAGCTCTCTAAGTGCCTCGGGAGTTTCGATCCGTTTATAGGTGCTAGATGCAGTAAATGCACGCGTTGGTCAGCAACAGCCAACTGTTTCCAGTCCCGCTTACTGATCTGCGCCCCCTTTAGATGGGCCGACCGTGACACCAATGGTATTGTGTGCGCACCTAAACCGTACTCATCAATTTCGCTTTGATTGAGAACGAAAAATTGATTTTTTCCTGTAACAACCCCGACATTAACCAAGGCATACGTCTTAAGCTCTGTGGCAACTTCCGAATCACGTAGCGACCTCATGAACTCAATCTCGCCGGCGCTCAAAAAGTATTTGAGCCACTTCTCACTGTCGTGTCGGATTGTTTTAGGAGATGTACCTTTTATAATTTTTTCGGCCGGCCGGCAAACGACATCGGTAACCGTCTCGGTTGCGGTCAACGTAACCTGGCAAGGATTGTCTTTTGACGGAGCTCCACGTGCCTCATCTGCTAGCAGGAGGATTATCTCCTGTTCTGCATTCTTAAAAAACAGCTCATTGCAAGCTATTAGATCAATTCGACCAAACCGGTCTGTCAAAAAGGACCTAAGTTGCGAAGCATAACTGACCTGAAGAAGTTCCGCAGGCAAAACCAAGGCCATACGACCGCCTTGCCGCAAACTTGCTGCCGCAGCAACAACAAACGGTACCCAAATGTTAGTCAACCGATTAGGCGATAATCCCAAGCCCTTCATTATCCCCATCGCCCGGCTGCGGTGTGGCTCAGGAAAACTCTGATAACGAATAAACGGCGGATTGCCGACCACCACATCGAACTGCCGTCCCCCCAGGTGCATCCACCAGGCGAAAAAGTCACCGATTTCGACAACATCATCCGCCCGAAAACCAAGGCGCGGCTGTAGGCGCGTCCGCGTCTTATCAGCTTCAGTAGCAATAATTTCAACACCTCTAAGCTGATTCGCGATCGCTTCTCCCTTTACACCTAGTATCGCTAAACGATCTACAGCTGCTTCCAAAAAAACACCGTCGCCACAACTCGGCTCCAATACAAAGCCATTTGAATCCCGTATTGCCCAGGCACATAGCCAGTCGGCTAATTTCGCAGACGTGTAGTACCCGCCCCTAAGCTTGTTCGCATTCAGATCGGTGAAGCGCCCGCTATGGGTCC
>JBHHWX010000074.1:0-16775 GCA_046756745.1 bacterium
GAAGGCGAATCCGGTTTATTCTCTTAGCGATGGCGTCCCCGCCGAGCGAGTTTTCCTCCGATTCTGCGCCCAAAAACCCTCGGCGAGACGCCTTGGGAAGTGATTTTGGACTTTTCGGCCAAGCTCTTATAGCGAGATTGAATTTCTTGATCTTTTCATTCACGGTTTGTATAATGCAGGGTTCCTGTAAATCCGGTTTATCCTGTTACCCTGTCACACACAAACGAAAACCAGACAAAAAGAGGAAAATTCATGTTAACAAAATTTGGCCGATTTTCATTTTTTTTTGTTTACGCCGTAAGCCTCTGCATTCTTTTTCTTTCCGGCTGTAAAAAAGACCCGGAGGAAGAGCGCCAGAAATCCGTGGATATGGTCACGGTGCGCACTCTGGGTTTGGCCTTTTTGGAAGAAAACAAATTACCCGAAGCAGAAGAACAGTTTCTGCAGCTCATCGAAATCGAACCCGAAGAAGCCCTGGGGTATGCCAACCTCGGTTTAGTCTACATGAGGATGGGAAAATACCCGGAAGCCGAAACGCACATCAAGAAAGCTTTGGACATCGACCCCGGGGCCGCGGACATCCGGTTGAATCTGGCGGAGATCTACGAACAAGACGGACGGTTGCCGGAAGCGATAACGCTTCTCGAAAAGTCGCTGGACCAAGCGCCGGATCATGCCAAATCCATCTACAAACTCGCCCGGCTTTACAACAAATCCGACACCGGGCCGGATCCGGTAAAAAGCGAACAGCTTTTAAGCCAAGTTGTTGAAAAACTGCCGGCAAATATAACGGCGCGTTTGGAGCTCATCGAAAATCTCCTGCGCAGCGGCAAAGCCGATGCGGCCAGGAAACATCTCGAACAACTGCGCCAACAGATGCCGGAGCTGCCGAAAGAGTCCGTGGAGTTTTTCAACAAAGCGCTGGCGCTGACGGCTGCAGGAAACTCTCGAGAGGCGATTCCGCCGGTGATGATTTTTCATAATTTCATGAAAGTCACGCCATTGTATCAGGCAAGCATTCTCGATCTCAAAGGGCCTGGCGGCCCTCTTACGGGTTCTCCCACACTCACATTCAGCAGGGACATCACCTTGCAAGCCGAAGCGCAATCCATTCTTGAAACCCTGCGTTTTACCGACGCCACAGAAACCGCCGGATTAAAGACCGGCCAAATCGAGACCGAGGACACGCACAACACCTGGGAACGATTCCGCGCCATTCTCACGGTTGGCGACTATGAGGGAGATCGCGATCAAGACGTGTTTTTCTCCATCTGGGATCCGAAGACCGAAAAAAGCAGACAATTTCTCTTTAGTAATGATTTTGGCAGATTTAAAGATATCGCCGCTGAGGCCGGTATCGGTCATGCGGGCAGGGACGTAGCCGCTCTTTTTGCGGATGTCGATAACAACGGTTATTTGGATTTATATATCGCGAACAGCGAGAAAAACGCGCTTTATCGCAACGTTGCTTTGGGGAAATTCGAAAACGTCGCCGGCGCAGCAGGCGTTGCTGACTCCAAAGGCACCGTGGCTGCCGTCTTTGCCGACTTCGATCATGAAGCAGACCTGGACCTCTACCTGCTCAATTCAACGGAGAATCGCTTGTACCGGAACAATTCCGACGGCACCTTCACCGAACGGGCAGCTCAAATGGGCCTGAGTGGAGCGTCCGTACTCAGCCGCGACGCCGCTTTTGGCGACTTTGACGAAGACGGCGATCTGGATCTGTTTGTCGTCAATGAAAACGCCGGCAATATCCTCTACACAAATCTCAGGCAAGGCCGCTTCCAAGACATCACGGAAAAGAGCGGCCTCAAAAACCGCGGTCAGGCCGGCGCGGTCACGGCCGGCGATTATAACAATGACGGTTTTCTCGATTTGTTTGTCACAGGACTGGTAAAAGCCGGCTATCATTTGTATCAAAACCAGGGGGACGGCAGTTTTGCTGAAGATACACGCTCGCAAGATATGTTGAAAACACTCAGCTTGTTTATCGGACTGGATACACGATTTTTTGATTTTGACAACGACGGTTTTCTCGACCTGCTGGTCGCTGGAGAAGCGCCCAAGAATGGCAGCGGACTTTATCTCTTTCATAATGACGGCGCAGGCGTCTTCGAAAATGTTTCGGAGCTGCTGCCAGATGACATTGGCGCCATCAATCAAATCGCGGTCGCAGATTACAATGAAGACGGCGACCTGGATATTTTCCTCACCGAAACCACAGGCCGGCTGCGTTTGCTGCGGAATGACGGCGGCAACGTCAACAAATATTTAAAGGTGCAGTTAGTGGGTCTGCGAACCGGCAGCGGTAAGAACAACCATTTCGGCATCGGCGCCAAATTGGAAGTGCGCGCCGGCGACCTCTATCAAATGCGGAGTATCACCGAACCCAGCACGCATTTCGGACTCGGACAGCGGTTGAAGGCGGATGTGGTCCGGATCGTTTGGCCAAACGGCGTCCCGCAAAATCTGTTTTATCCAGGAAGCGATCAGGATTTGATCGAACAGCAAACCTTGAAAGGGTCGTGCGCCTTTCTCTACACCTGGAACGGCGAGGAATTTGAATTTGTAACCGACGTCATGTGGCGCAGCGCCCTCGGCATGCCACTCGGAATCATGGGCGGCGAAACAGCCTACGCTTTCCCGAATTCGTCCAACGACTACTTTCGGATTTCAGGAGACAAATTAAAAGCCCGAAACGGCGCGTATACGCTGCACCTGACCGAGGAGCTGTGGGAGACCGCTTATTTCGATCAAGTACGTCTCATCGCCGTGGACCACCCGGACTCCATCGATGTCTTCATCGACGAACGTTTTGTCCCGCCGCCCGCTCCGGCGCTCGAGATTCATACCGTGTCGGAAAAACACACTCCGGCGGCCGCCTTCGATGATGACGGAAACGATTTATTGCCGGCGATTCGTTTCAAAGACGCTCATGTCATCTCGACACTTAAACCGGCTGAATACCAGGGAATCACGAAAATGCACGACCTCATTCTGGATCTGGGCCAGCCGTCCGATCCCCAAAATGTCCGGTTGTTTCTCAACGGCTGGATTTTCCCCACAGACGCCAGCATCAATGTTGCGATTTCGCAATCGGACAGAGTACGCGTCGCTCCCCCGGTTTTGCAGGTTCCAAATAAAAACGGCCAATGGCAAACCGTCGAGAACATCGGTTTTCCCATGGGAAAAGATAAGACGGTCGTGGTGGATCTGAGCGGAAAATTTCTCACTGACGATTATCGAGCTCGCATTCGCACGAACATGGAGATTTATTGGGACTATATTTTCTTTTGCAGCGAAACACCGCAAGAAGACGCTGTGCATGCGACCACGCTGACACCCGACTTCGCGAACCTTCACTACCGCGGATTTTCGAAGCTTTTTCGCAAAGGAGGCCGCTACGGTCCCCACTGGTTCGATTACAGCGAGGTCTCCACCGAGCAAAAATGGCGCGACTTGATCGGGGATTACACCCGCTATGGCGATGTTTTGCCGCTCTTGCAGGACTCCGACAACAAGCTCGTTATCATCAATGCCGGCGACGAGATGACCTTAGAATTTGACGCTGGGCAAGCGCCGGATCTGCCGCCCGGATGGTCGCGCGACTTTCTCATTTATACAGACGGCTGGATAAAAGACGGCGACTTGAATACCGGACATGGCAAGACTGTGGAGCCTCTCCCCTATCACGGTATGACCCGTTATCCGTACGGTCCGGATGAAGCTTATCCGGACGATACCGAGTCCCGCGTTTACCTAAAAAAATATAATACCAGAAAAGTGACCGTCGATCGGTTTAAGAAAGGTCTCGATTGAATCCAGGACTAAAGTTGACCTTTTTACAGACGTAATCGGGATGTAATGCAGGCATCTTGCCTGCAAGATGCGCAGGCAGGAAGCCTGCGTTACATTTCCCCCCGTAACTGACCGATTACATTCCTGTCAGGATTTTTCTTGATCCTGATAGGGATAATATCTGGATATTTTATTTGGCAAAATTATATGAAATAGAAGAAAAAATTATATATATTTATCGTGTTAGACATAGAAAACAAGCATATAAATAAAAGCAGGAGTTTAATATGATTGAATTACATCCAAATTATTTAGAAAAAAATGGTAAAAAAGCAGAGGTGCAATTTGTCATTTAAGTGTATTGAGAATATATAAATTGAGAACATATCAGGTTATCCTCGATACAAATGTTGTGGTTGCCGCATTACGTTCCAAGCAGGGAGCATCTTACCGTCTGTTAAAGTTGTTGCAGAAAGGAGATGAACGTTTGCAAATTAATGTATCAACTGCGCTTATACTTGAATATGAAGCAGTGTTGAAAAGAGAAATCCACAGTCAGGGTAGAGATATATCGGTGATTGACAAGTTTATTGATGATCTGGCTTCTGTAGCAAACCGGCATTCTGTATTCTATCTACTGAGACCTTTTTTACAAGACGCAGATGATGATTTCATACTCGAACTGGCTTTTTCTTCATCAGCGGATTATATTGTTACTTATAATACAAAGAACTTTAAACGGGTAAAAATGTTCGGAGTCGATGTAATAACTCCGAAAACATTGTTACAAAAGATAAAGGAAATTTCATGATGGTTGAATTGAAAATAAAATTACCTGACGAGTTACATCAGAAGGCTTGTGAAGTATCTAAAACGAATAATATCCCAATAGATGAAATAATTGCAGCATCATTAGCTCAAAAACTCTTTCGTATTATTCCCGATCCTTATTTGGAAGAAAGAGCGAAGCGGGCAACCGGAGAAGGTTTTTCACAGGTTCTATCTCAAGTCCCCGATGTGGCTCCTGATGATTATGACAAACTATGAAAGATTCTTTTCGGTATTGGCGAAAGTGAGTCGAAGACGGCAAGTTTTATTGCTGCACCGCAAGTCCGGGGCGCTAACTAGCGGCTTAACTCCGACCAAAGGGCGCCGGTTTTTTTGAGTGGGTTGGGTGCTCTCTCCAAGCTTTTTACGGGTTGTAAGGACTAAAGTTGACCTTTTTACAGACGTAATCGGGATGTATCGCAGGCATCTTGCCTGCTGCGTTGATGTCATGCAGGCGTCTTGCCTGCAAGATGCCTGCAGGCTGGAAGCCTGCGTTACATTTTCCTTCCTGCAATTTCCTTGACAATGAACCAGGTATTTCGTACCATTAGACCCCAATGTCAAAAACTAAGACACTCATCGATCTGCTGGAATCTGGAAAAGACGCAGACGTTGCCATAGCTGCCCCTGAGCACCCGCCTTCGTCCTATGCGGATGTACGTCGTCTGGTAAGCAATACCGTCACGACCTTAAATGGGCTGGGCATTGGCCGCAATGACCCGGTCGCCATCGTCTTGCCAAACGGACCGGCCATGGCGACAGCTTTCATCGCGATTGCAGCCGGAGCAACGACCGCGCCGCTCAATCCGGCCTATCGACAAAAGGAGTTTGAGTTTTACCTGAGCGACCTTAACGCCAAGCTTCTGGTTGTAGAAGCGGGCAGCGATTCACCAGTACGGCACGTGGCAAAAAAGCTGGGCGTCGCTATTGCCGAGCTGCATACGAACCCGGCAAAGAAAGCTGGAATGTTCGAGCTGACCGGCGCTCCCGTGCGGCAGAAACCCAAATCGGGCGGCTATGCCGAGGCCGGTGACATCGCGCTCGTCCTGCATACTTCGGGAACCACCTCGCGTCCTAAAATTGTCCCGCTCAGCCATCGCAACATCAGCGCCTCTGCCGGAAACATCCGGACAAGCCTCGCGCTCACTTCGGAAGATCGTTGTCTCAATATCATGCCCCTATTCCATATCCATGGTTTAATCGCGGCGATACTAACTTCGTTGAGCGCTGGCGCTTCCGTTTTTTGCACCCCAGGTTTCAACGCACTCAAGTTTTTCGCTTGGATGAAAGAAGCGAACCCGACTTGGTATACTGCGGTGCCGACCATGCATCAGGCGATTTTGGGCCGCGCGGCGCGAAACCGCGAGATTATCGAGCGTGGTCGTCTGCGCCTAGTGCGATCTTCGTCAGCTTCTTTACCGCCGCAAGTTATGAAGCGGCTCGAGGAGGCGTTCAATGCTCCGGTGATCGAGGCATACGGGATGACCGAGGCCGCTCATCAAATGGCGAGTAACCCGCTGCCGCCACGGGAGCGCAAGCCGGGGTCGGTCGGCGTTGCAGCAGGTCCGGAGGTTTCTATCATGGATAAGCAGGGCAGGCTGTTACCAGCCGAAACCATCGGAGAAGTTGTGATACGGGGTCCCAACGTCACAACCGGCTATCAGAACAATTCTGAGGCCAATGCGACCGCCTTTGTAAACGGCTGGTTCCGTACCGGTGATCAAGGGATCATCGATAAGGACGGGTATGTGCGTCTGACCGGGCGATTAAAGGAGATCATCAACCGCGGTGGTGAAAAGATCGCGCCGCGCGAAGTTGACGAAGTCCTCATGGATCATGCAGCGGTCAACCAGGCGGTGACATTCGCTATACCGCATGACAAACTTGGCGAAGACGTAGCTGCGGCCATCGTTCTGGACGGAGAGGCAACGGTTTCCGAACAGGATATTCGGGAATTCGCCAGCCAAAGACTTGCCGATTTCAAGGTACCGAAGGTGGTCATTTTCCTCGATGAGATACCCAAAGGCCCAACCGGTAAGTTACAGCGCATCGGTTTGGCCGAAAAGTTGGGACTGGCTGAGCCTGAATAATTCCTAACATGGTGCAGCCGCAACCAAAATTGATCCGATATTTATTAGGGCAAATGCTCTAATTCAGTGGAGTAATGGAGCACTGGATTGATGGAGTAAGAGATGGCTATGTTGCAAACTTACAAAAATCCATTGCTCCAACAATCCAATACTCCGTTTGATTCATTTGTTCTACTGTTGGCCCTGATGAACAATTCAACAATAGAGCAATAAAACAATGAAAAAATTTAAGGTATCATGAAAATCTGTATCTACGGAGCAGGCGCCATTGGGGGCTACCTTGGCGCAGAGCTTGCTTTGGCGGGATTCGACGTCACCTTGATTGCACGCGGACCGCATTTGGAAGCGATGCGGAAAAACGGACTGACGCTCTTGATTGGAGATGAAAAAAAAGTCGCGGATATTGCCTGCACAGACGATCCGGTCGAAGCCGGACCCCAGGATTATGTTATTTTCACTTTAAAAGCGCATTCGGTTTCGCCGATTGTGGACAAGATAGCGCCGCTGCTCGGTCCGGATACCGCCGTGGTGACCGCACAAAACGGGATTCTATGGTGGTATTTTCATAAGCTCAAAGGGCCCTGGGAAGGCCGGAAGCTGGAGAATGCCGATCCGGGCGGGCGAATCTGGAATACGTTGGGGCCTGAGCGTGCGATTGGCTGTGTTGTTTATCCGTCGTGCGAAATCGTGCAGCCCGGAGTCGTAAAACATCTGCACGGCAAACGGTTCATGGTTGGGGAGCCGGATGGCTCCAAGTCTGAGCGCGTTGTTGCCTTGAGCAAAGCGTTGACCGCCGCCGGCTTTAAAGCGCCTGTGCGGAAGCGGATACGGGATGACATCTGGCTCAAATTATGGGGCAACGTCTCTTTTAATCCGGTAAGTGTTCTGACGCTCGCGACGCTGGAGCAGATCACCGGTGATGAAGGAGCGCGCTCTGTAATCCGTGACATCATGCTCGAAGCCCAGGCTGTGGCAGAGAAACTCGATGTGAAATTAGCCGTGGATGTCGATACTCGCATCGGCTGGGCAGCGGATGTGGGCGCGCACAAAACATCCATGTTGCAGGACTTGGAAAAAGGGCGGCCGATGGAGATCGATGCCCTGGTCGGCGCCGTTGCTGAAATGGGACGGCTTGTCGGGGTTCCTACGCCCACTATTGACGTCGTCCTGAAGCTCCTGCGTTTGCGGGCGCGTTTAGCCGGCTAGGCGTTATCGAGGCAGTTGTTAATCGAAAAGAGAAAATTGCTGACTGTAGATCGTAAATTGCATATCGTAAATCATATATCCAGACCTCAACAAAAGTGGCGTAGATTCAGCAAAATGGCTTATAGCGTTCGCAACAATATCTTAACACTTCCGATTATTAGAGCAATAAAACAAAATGATGAACGACAAAATAATTCTAATTTCTCTATCAAGATTCTTAGAATTCAAGGCAGTAATTAATCGGAGAATTATTTTGTCATCAATTATTTTGTCCCTGTTAGGATAAGCCTATCATCTGAATATTATGGAAAACCACAAAAAATCAAAAGAACACGTCGAGCTCGAGTCGTTAAAGCTTCCAACCATGCTGCCTTCAGGTCTTGCGACCTATTTGGGGCCTGGTGTTATCTTAATGATGACGGGCATAGGAACCAGCCATTTGATTTCAGCTCCCACGGCTGGCGGCCGCTTTGCCTATGCCTTGCTTTGGTGCATTCCGATCGCCTATATTTTTAAATATTATGGTTTTGAAATGGCGTTCCGGTTTACAAACGCAACCGGCAAAAGCATCATTGAAGCCTATGCAACGGCTTGGAAAAAATGGCCATTGTGGTATGTTTTGGTGACAACGCTCTTGCAATGCGCCATCGGCCAAGCCGGAAGGCTGATCGCCGCCTCTGCTGTACTTTATTATTTTTTTAATGTGTACTTAGGATTCAATATCCCGATCGCGCTCTATGGTTTCTTTCTGGGCGTCCTTTCAATTTTGGTTATTCTTAAAGGCAAATATGCGGCAATAGAGTTATCCGCTAAGTTGGCAGCGGGCGTTCTGGTCCTATCGACATTTGCGGTCTATTTTGCCAAACCGGCGCCGTTGTCAGCCATGAGCCACTTCTTTATTTTCGAAGCTCCTCAAGGTTCGTGGCTGATTATCGCGGCATTTCTCGGGCTCTTACCGACAGGAATTGATGTCTCGTTACAAGCTTCGGAATGGGGAAAAGCGAAAAATGTGGGAATGGCTAAAATCAGGACTCCTCTTGAAAGGATGGGACTCACTCAAGCCTTCGACTGCTTTACTTCCAAGAAAGAGGATCTCACGGTGAATGCTGCCCAGGTCCCTCCGCATGCGCTAGAATATTGTAGAAGATGGTTTCGGATTGGCTTATGGGATTTCCGCATCGGGCATTGGGTATCCTTTATCATCGTCTGTCTTTTCCTGTTGCTGGCGGCTGTTTGGCTCTATCCAAATCCCGTGGAAGGACGCGCTGTCATCGGTGAAATTGCTAAAATCTTTACGGAAAGTATCGGACCGGAGATGATGGTCGTCTTTTTGTTCGGGGCTTTTGCAGCGACCTATTCCACAGCGTTTAATTATTTCGACGGTTGGCCGAGAATCGTGGGCGCGTGTTGCCGGAACATGTTCAAACAGACCGCCAAACTACCGGGAACTGCACAAGAAAATCTCTCACCCATCCACAAAAGCAGGTGGTACTCCGAATATAATATCTACCGGCTCACGATGGTTTACTCCCTATTCGCCGCAGTCGCGATCATCGCGGGTGTACCCAAACCGGTTTGGTTGGTTCTGATCGCCTCAGCATTGGCATTTTTTATAGCGCCGGTGATATTCTTTCTGAATCTTTACTACTGCCTTACGGTCATCCCCAAGGAGGACAAGGACTTCTACCCCTCTGCTTTTGCGAAATGGTTTGGTGTGGTGAGTTTGGTGGTCTTTACCGGCCTGAGCGTGCTGTTGATTTTAGTAAAGATATTTAATGTTGAACTGTAAATAATAGTATCACGTGAATTTATGAAGACGCCGCCAGTAGATTTTGGATCGGAACTCAGGGAGGTGGTCTACATGAAATGAATCCTGACACGAGACGTTTTAAACGTTATCTCCACGACCCCGATGTTTCGCACAGTCTGAGTAACAATTTTCTCTGGCAAATAATCCAAGTGCCATAACATTATTCTCCCGCCTGCAACGCAACCTCATTGACAGTCCCGCAACCTGAGTGATCGTTTTCTTACGCGGCGGACAACTCACGGAACATGAGTGCTAACTTGTTGGAACGTGGTTGTGAGCTAATAGAAGCCGATTCTATAGAAACGGCGCTTGCAATTGCGAAACGCTGTCCTTTCCTTGAGATAGGTGGGTCTCTTGAGGTCTCAGAGTTAATGCAGATGCCAAGCTAAAATAAACAGAACAATCACATACACCCGCTAAAAAATCGTTATATGCCATTGACGTATAAAAATCAGGGGCTTTTCCCTCACTTCATCAAAATCGCCTTTCGACTTTGGCTGAAGTGACCCGCAGTCATCCGGTAAAAATAGACGCCACTGCTCAAAGCGTTTGCATCAAAAACCGCTAAATGGCCGCCCGCCTGAAGCTCGTCATCCACCAAAGTTGCCAGTTCTCTGCCGAGTAAGTCGAACACTTTTAACGTCACATGCGCGCGCTGGGGCAGGGAAAAACGAATGGTGGTCTCGGGGTTGAACGGATTGGGATAGTTTTGCTGCAGAGCAAAGGTCACAGGGACTCCATGTTGCTCTTTGATTGCCGTCACGGTACTCAGCGTGACCTTCAGAGCGCTGGTCGTCAAGGAATCCCCGTTGACAAAAGGGGTTATCCATAGCAAGTACTCTCCCGCAGTTAAGCCTTGAGTATTCCACTCATGAAGAACCCCGTCAACAACGGCCCCGGTGTAAGTTACATCAGCGATCAACGTCCGGTTGGAGCTGTCCGGATTGGAGTAAGCTATCTTGAAGCTGGAAATGGCATCGAGGTTCTGCTGACCCTGTGCACTGCGCAACGTGCCGGTTATCGGCGCGATTTCTGTGTCGTCGCGTGTTAGTACGGAATCGAGTGAACTTTCCACAAAAAAGGCCGCGTCATGCAGTACGGGTTCGTGGTCTAAGTTGACATTGGCATAGATCAACCTGGAGGTATTGTTGATCACCACTGTCCCAATGACTGTCGACTCCTCTAAAACGACCTTGCTGGCGCCGCGGTTGAGAATAATGTCCGGGCCGGCGCCGATTCTTTTGATGATCGAATTTCGTACCTGGATTTCACTGTTTTGAGACGCGCCGAAAAAACCACCGGCGCCATCGCACACGCTGTTCTCAACCGTCAACATGGATTGGTGAAATGTCAGAGCTTCTCCAAAAACGGAATTCCGAATGACGAGCCTTGCGTTATCTTGCGGATAAAAGTTCCAGGCTTTGACGATAGAATGATTCAGGTTGAAGGAACGGTCCGAGAGAGGCGCGGTGAAGGAGACATACGAGGAATCATTGATAAATCCTGAAACCGTATCTTGCGCAGCTCCGCGATACCGAAAGCCACAGGCAAGCACCGTTGAATTTTTCACCGTGACGTCCGAGGTTGCATCCGGCAGCAAAGCCCAAAACACGACATTTGTATTTTGGACAGCAATTTTGTAGTGGATGCCGGAAACGCCTGGCAGAGCATCGGAAAAGGTGTAACTCGACACGTCGCTCGCATTGGGAACCACAGAATTGGGCGGCGGAAAAGCCATGCTCGCCTGCGAATTTTCAACCAGCGTATGCCAAAGGATGAACCCCGTGGAATTGCGGATATCGACGTCTGCGGAATCGCTGATCACTAACTCCATGCCGCCGGTGCAGTTGTCCACCATAATCGCCGCCTGTCCACCGACGCCAATCGTCATGGCAATACCTACCTGGCTTTGATAGCTTGTGTTCAACTGGGTCAATTTCGATTGTCCCGAAAAGCCGCCGCCAAGCTTCCCACTTCCTAAATTAAAGGTGGAGCTGTTGATGCGAAACTCCGCAGAATCCGCGCCTATAAAGCGGACCTGTCCGACAAACGTCATGGGGATGCTGACCTCAGCGCTGTCGATTTCCAAGGAGGCGTTCCCCAAATCAAAGATATCGCCGCGAAAGGTCAGATTATCTTTGAGCGTGGCAGAGCCGTTTTCAAAAAAAATGCACTTGCCGTTTACGATAAAATTGCTGTTCTCAACAATCAGTGAACCCGAGTGTCTGATGATCAGCGCCTGGTTGGCCGTAAAATCGGCGTTGTCGATGATCAAGCTGCCGTTGTTCATGACCAGCACCGTATCGTGTTGCACGGTAGCATCCCGAATGACGACCACTTCATTCGGATCAGTGAAACCGACCACGAGGTGTTGTGCGTGTATTTGCAATGGCAGAAGTCCTGCCAAACAGGAAAAAAGAGTCTTGCTCAATCCAGCTCTATTCATGGGGATCTTCCCTTTCTAAAAACTATGATCGGGAACATAAAGATTCTTTCAGAGAATTGCAACTTCAACGTAGCAATGCGACCTTTTCATCCATTTGCCGTTTATTGCAGCAACAAAAGTTTCCGCACTCGCACCTCCCGGCCAGATTTGAGCCGGTAGAAATAGACGCCGCTAGTCAAGCGCTCAGCATGATAAACCGCCGAATGCTCGCCAGCAGTGAATTCGCCGTCGATGAGCGTTGCCACTTCTCTGCCGAGAACGTCGAACATTTTTAGCGTCACATGTTCCTTCCGAAAAAGTGAGAAAGGAATGGTGGTTGTCGGGTTAAACGGATTCGGATAGTTCTGGTCTAAACGAAACGCGCCGGGCGCGGAGCCCTGGGCATCGTGCACGGTTGTGGCCATACCCGTGAGTTTGTAGAGACGCTCGACATTCTCATAACCCACCTTGCGGGCAAGATCTTCGGGCAGTTGGTCGATGAGGCTCCAGGTTGCTTTCAGACTCGGCGGCCGCTGCGGCGTCAATCCCGGAATGCCAAAAAACTCATCAGCGCCCATAACAAATCGATTGGGGAAATCGCTGATCAATTGCAGCCATTCAGGCCGAATCGACCCGTTCTCATCCACCGGGCGGTTCTCAATAAATTGCAGGCCTGATTGATCGAGAAACTTAATAGCCATGTAGAGATTCGAATGGTCCGTCAGCAGTCGGCGCAAGAGATCCACGGTCATATGCCCGGTATTGTCCCAGCCCACGTGCGCCCAGACAATCTTGGCCTCCCGGTTGTGAATCAGCAGGCGTTCGAAGGCTGAGATGTTCTCGCGTAGACTATCCGGGTTCGGAGGGATAGCAAAGCCCGACGGCAAAGGCATATCCTCCGCGACAGCTTCCATGTGCAAATCGATGGGGATGTCATGACGGGCTGCAATATCAGCCAGCAGCAGGAATAGCGGATGATCCGGCGGCGCCTCAAGGATGGGATGATCCTGGTTGAATGAGAGGTGCATCGCGGCCATTTCGCCAAATCCTGCGGCGCCGGCCAGGGCTATTTCGTCTGCCTTCTCTTCAAACTGCTGTCGCATCGCGCCGGTTACTTCACCGCTTTCCCAGGCTTGGTAAATGATCGGATTTAGTGAGCCTCCCCCTTCCATGAAGGCAAAACGCTCGGGATTTTGCTGCGCAACCGCAGCCAAAGGCGCGTAGTCGTACCAGACCGGCGAGCTGGCTTTCTCCGGCGAAAAGGGCGGCGGCATGAGTAAGCTCATTTTCACACCGGCTTCATCCATGGCGGCCAGAGCCGTGGCCGCCGCTGCGTCGAAGTCGGTTAACCACGAATTGCCGGATCGGTAAATACCATCCAGGTGAATGTGGGTGTCGATGTTGCGCAAAGCAGGATTATTTTGCGCCCATGCGGATCCTGCTGTGGTAGCCTGAAGCAAACACACGCTGAAAAGCAGCGCTTGCGTGTATGAGTAGCGTAAACAACGAGGGTTCCTTTTTCGGTTTTGAGCCGGCGTAGTACTCATCATAGAATCTCTCCTGTAGTTCTGTTATTATTTGTAGCTATTTGCTGTTAGACATGTCTTGCCGCGCAGATATTCCATAACAGAAAAACCTTGAGAACTCCTATGAGCTTAGAGTTCACCGCAATAACAGGAGCTTTCGAGACTGCACTTCACGGTCAGTCCGAATTCTATAAAAATACACGCCGCTACTCAAATATTTCGCATCAAAAACCACAGAATGCTGACCCGCCGATAGCTCCTCATCTACAAGAAGCATCGATTCGCGCCCCAGGATATCGAAGACGCTCAAAGTCACGTGCGCTCGGCGAGGGAGGAAAAAAAGGATAGTTGTATTTGGATTAAAAGGATTCGGATAATTCTGCTGTAAAATAAGTCTCCCGGGATTGCTCGCGCCACCAGCGTCAACCGCTGTGGTCACGGGAACATCGACCAGCGCCGGTGTCTCGTCAATGGTGACTTCATTCGCTGATACCAGGGCGTCTTGTGGAAAGACGGGATCGCGATTCGAATCGAGTTCCGTAACGAAATGGGTCACCCGCAGTTGCGAAGCAGCCATAACGGACGTCAAATCTACCGTCACTTGCTGGTTGCGACGCAGGAGACCTTGTGCGTCCACATCAAAAGGATTCTCGTGCCAGAGGAAAAGAAGCGGCTTTCCCTGATTATTCACCTTGTAGGCCAAAACATCCGGGCCGAGGTCGAAAATCTCCACCTGCCGGTCGGCACCGAGCAGGGCGTCGATGAGTTGTTTGCTGGCGTAGTAGACGGGCTTGCGTGCCTGGCGCAGATCTCCGGTCGCCTGCCAAACCCGGGCGTCTATCAAACCGGCATCCTGCCAGAGCGCCCTGGTGTGCTCCACCGGTCCCAGGACCGGTTGCAAGGAAACGGCCTCCTGACCCGAAGCCAGCGCGGTAAGTATTTTCTTCAGGCTTTGGCGCACCTCATCAGCGTGATAGAGCCGGCGGTTGGCCACGTGTTGCGGGTGACCCGGGTCGCGCAGGGTATCGGCGAAACCTGGGGGATAACGAGGGGGCAGGATGTGACCGGCATCGTCGTTGTCCCGGGGATAGGCGGTGGTGCGGGCATCTCCAACCAAAAAAGGTTTGCTGGTGCCGTTTTTCGCCATTTCCCCCTGCAACCAATGCACCAGTGGAAACAGACCCGTGTAATGGTCGTTGAAATTGATGGCAAAAATATCATAGTGCGTTTTACTGAGCCGAAGGCTGGTGGCAAGAAAATCGAGATAGTCGCCCCTGCGTGCGCGCAGCGTCGTCTCATCCGGGTCATCGTCAAAGATGTGTGCCGGATTGGACTTGCCGCGCACCACCGTGATGTTGGGATTCGCGTCCCTGGCGGCGTTGTACATAACCTCGAGCATACGGTCGTATCGTTCCGGCGTGCCGCCATATTCAATGAAATGGCTCGGCGCCTCAGGCTCATTCCCCAACTGCAAATACTTGATTGCAGACTGGGTGATTCCGGGCGCATCATCCACACCGTCTCCATCGTAGCGTTCCACCAGATGGTGCACGAAATCACCCCAGGCCTGAGACGCCGTCATGCCCCACTGCGCGGTGTCGCTGTCAGCATCTTCCTTTAACGGACTCATGTCACAACAGGCTTCATCCATTTCGCTGACGGGTACGAGGGTCGCCCAGTTGTTGCGGGGAAGAAGCTCCACATCGAGAGCCCGGCCCGACTCGAACACGACCCGGACAAACTCATCGAGCCTTGTCCAGTCGTAGGCATGCTTGCCGTGAACAGGCGGCTCAGGCTCCACGTTCTCCCAGCCAACACTGCCAAAACTGGCCAGACCGAAAGCAACCGTGTCCTCATCCACTATCTCAAAAAATTGTCGCCAGCGCTGCGGGTCGCGCCCCCAGAAATCGACGCCGAAAAACTCAGGCGTTATCTGCCGGGACTGCGACAGTAGAACGCCTATCGAGATGTAAAAATAGGCCAGAAAGAAAACCCGGAAAATTCTTGTGCGAGTCATTTGATGGCACAAAATAGCAACCCTTTCTCCCTGTGGTATTTTACATTCGATGAAGAAAAATTAGCTCTCGAAGAATTGATCCACATCGAATCACTTCCGAAAAAAAAATGAAACGATTTTATTTGGCTTCGCCTTGCTTTAGCTGGGCCCTGACCGATTTCACGGAAACCGGCCGTCTGCTTGAAAATTTGGTCATTTCGCTTAAGGATTATAAATTCTTCTGGCGTGATCCGTATCATCATGAAGTCGATTTTATCAACATTGAAGCCGGTGACGCCATCGTCCCCATCGAGATCAAATATAAAAAAAGCATTCAGCGCAGAGAAATAAAAAACCTCCTTTTGTTTGCAAAAAAATTTGCATGTCACCAAGCGATTGTGTTTACAAAAGAGGTTACAGAAAAATCAACAACCTTCCACTCGCCGGACATTGAAATTATAGAAAAGCCTATTTACAAAATATAAGAACAACACAGGTTTTTCGTTGAAGGATTTGTGGATGAGATAACGTTTAGCGCAACACCACCATCCGTCGCGTCTGCACCTGCTTGCCAGCAACCAGCCGGTACAGGTAAATCCCCGATGCCACTGCCTGCCCGTGCGCATCCCGGCCATCCCAGCTCACTACGTGCTCGCCGGCAGTTTGCACCTCGCGCACCAATGTCTGCACAAGTAAAGGAATGGCGGTCAAGGCGATTCCCTGGCTCGATTTTCCTGTCATGAGACGGGGGTTTCTGGGAATGGTACGCAGCAACACGTACTGACTGAAACTCATGATTGCAAATGTCGTTAGCACGAGGCCGCCGGTAACGGCAAGCCACCTGCCAATCTGCAGGTTCTGCACCTTGTCGGGTTGAAACCACAAAAAAAAGAAAAGAAGGGTAAAGCTCACGAAGGCGCTGGGCACGAGTATTTCAAGAGGATTCCGTTCCTCAGGGTACGGACGGTGTCGGTATTTTGTGATTTGCTGACGCATGGATCATTCCTCCATTAAGGTTGATTCTTTGTTTGCAAAATCTGCGCCATGCCATGGCCGTTGAATGGGGATTGCCGGCGATTCTCAAACTATTTGC
>JBHHWX010000075.1:0-16614 GCA_046756745.1 bacterium
GGCAAAAAACGCCTCGCAATGACAGCTATGTTGATAGTTTTCGTTCAGACACTATTTAATTCTTTTGCAAAAAAACAAAGTCTTTCGGGATAATACCATATGGAAACTCTAAAACAGATTTCGGAATTTTTACAGCAAGGGGACCACAAGCGAGTTTTTGAGCTCACAAAACGCGCGATAGGGCAAAACCTTCCTCCCAAAGACATTCTCGATAACGGTCTCATCGCCGGAATGAACGTAATTGGGGAGCAGTTCAGAAAGCATGAGATATTCTTACCGGAGGTTCTGATGGCAGCGAGGGCCATGTACGCCGGCATGGATCAGTTGAAGCCGCTGCTGATAAAGGAAGGCGTACCCAACGCCGGTAAAGTTGTCATCGGAACGGTACAGGGCGACCTGCACGATATCGGAAAAAACCTGGTCAGTATCCTATTAAAAGGCGCGGGTTTCGAGATCATCGACCTTGGCAAGGATGTTCCTCCGGAACGGTTTATCGAAGCCGCGCAAAAAGAAGAAGCACAGGTGATCGGTCTGTCCGCACTTTTGACCACCACCACTCCGATGATGAATAAAGTCATCGACCTGGTTAAAGACTCCGGACTGAACCACAGCGTGAAGATCCTGATCGGAGGCGCACCGGTTACGGAAGAATTCGCTCAGGAAATCGGCGCCGATGCGTATGCTTATGATGCGGCAAAAGCGGTGGAGTGTGTAAAAGCATTTGTTAACGCAGAGTGAATGGAGAAAGATGATTCTCGACCGGATTAAAAAAGGTGAAACCCTGGTGGGAGACGGCGCCATGGGGACGATGCTCTTCCAAAGAGGGCTGCAACAAGGTGAATGCCCTGAGGCGCTGAATCTTTCCAAGCCGGAATTGCTTGCAGAAATCGCCTCGCTGTATGTCAGAGCCGGAGCGGATATTGTCCAAACCAACACGTTTGGCGCCTCTCCGATGAAGCTTGCCGAATACGGACTTGCAGAAAAGACCGAAGCAATAAACAGCCAAGCTGTGACTGCCACAAAAAAAGCTGTGGCCGGACGGGCTTATGTTTCCGGTTCCTGCGGCCCTTCCGGGCAGATTTTGAAACCGTATGGAGAAGCGGCGCCGGACGACCTGTATCGCGGTTTTGAACGTCAGATGCGGGCCTTGATCGCGGCCGGCGTTGACGTCGTGTGTGTCGAAACCATGACCGATCTGCGGGAAGCCATCCTTGCGATCAAAGCTGCGAAAAGCGTTTCCACGAGCATTCCGGTGATCGCAACCATGACATTCGATGCGACCCCAAGAGGATTTTATACGATTATGGGGACAAATGTTAAGGAAGCTGCAGCCGGTCTGCAAGCGGCCGGAGCGGATATCGTCGGTTCCAACTGCAGCAACGGCCTTGAAAAGATGATCGAAATAGCCAGAGAATTTAAGCAGGTCTCCGCCTCACCCTTAATCATCCAATCCAATGCCGGGCTGCCGGAAAACAGGAACGGCGTGCTGGTTTACCCCGAGTCGCCGGAATTCTTCGCGGAAAAAACACGGGAGCTGGTAAAGCTCGGAGTCTCCATCATTGGCGGCTGCTGCGGCACAAACCCGGACACCATTCGCGCCATCCGCAAGACGTTGGACACGCAGAAACACTAAGTAGTGTCTGAACAGGAGAAACGGTAAATTAAATCTCCACAAAAGGTTCCAACTGGGCAAACCGACAAGCCCCGAATTTCAACTGATTTTTTAAGAAAAGTCGGGGCAAGAAAAAGCCCGCCCACAGAATCAGAACTGCCACAGAATTGAAAGTGAAATTGAAAGAAATCATTACAGTAGAATTTCCAGTTCTGTGGGAGAAAACGTGCTCTGTTTGTAAAGGTTTTCGGTTCTCGATATCTCACGTATCGTACCCAACAAAGGCAAAACAATTTTGGGCAAAACGATTTACCCTGTGAGATAATGCTGAGAGTCCTTCCAAACTCGTTTGTCGTTCTCTTTATCTCACGGGGTAAAAAAAGCTTCATTTCCCATCGGGTCAAATGGCCTCCACGCTCTTACTCGCACTCTTACTTTTACTCTTACTCGCTTTTGGAGTCTTGAAAAAGCGAGTATGAGTAAGAGACATTCTAACTAACTAACATAGTTTGTTTTTCTTTATCTCGTGGGGTGAATTGTTTTGCCGATTCACCTCACCTGTTGTTGAATTTCACACCGTGTCTCCGTAAAAATTGTGCAATACGAAAGCTCTATTTTTCCAAAAAACAAATAGTTATAAATCTCGGACAGCACCTTGTGACGTATTTGGCCCAATTATTGAATTTTGTCGTGACGAACCTGAAATCCTTCAGGGAACAAAAAATTATTTTACGGACCGTGTTTTCTTTTTGAGTCCGTTTGTTCACAAAACCAATCAGGAGGTTACCATGAAAAACCTTCTTTTAAAACTTGAGCTCGGGCTTTTGCCTGTTCTTTCAGTCCTGCTAATTTTAGTCGCAGGATGCGGATTTAACGACCCTGCGGGACCGGACGAAACCGCGACGCCGCCGGACATCCCGCCTGCCTCGACATTCGTCATGGGGTTCAGTGATTTTACCTCGTCCAATATGTCGGCCTTTGCTGTCCGTGCAAACGGAGAAGTTGACCAGTCTGCCGCGCGTCAGCATTGGGGATGGGCCGGCGCCAACATTGTGGTTTGGAACACACTCCTGACCGTAACTCTGGTGACGCCGGTCGCGGCGTTCGTAGAATCATTCCAGCACCAACCGGTTCAGCAGCCGGATAGTTCATGGGTATGGTCGTACAATTTCCGCGTTCTTGGGGTGCAGCACACAGCCGAGCTGCATGCCAAAATCATAAGCTCCGGAGTGCGCTGGGATATGTTCATTTCAAAGGAAAACGGTTTCACAAACCTGCATTGGTTCTTCGGAGAATCCAATCTCACCGGTACCGAAGGGACTTGGACGCTGAACAAAGCCGACGGCACGACTCCGTTTCTTTTTATCGAATGGCAGCGCAATCCGCAGAACGGAACCGAGAACATCAAATACACCAACATCATCCCGGACGATCCCGAAAACGGCGGATTTATCTTTTATGGAAAAACGGACGAGACGCCTTTCGACGCCTTCTACGACATTTTTAACAAAGGTAAAGACAACCATACCAGGATTGAATGGAACCGTGAGACAAAAGAAGGGCGCGTGCAGGATTCCTTCCATTTTGGCGATAGCGATTGGCGCTGTTGGGATAGAAATCTCGAGGACGCCGACTGTCCGTGAGCTGGTGGTGGACATCTCGTCTTTATGAGCGACCCCCTTCGACAAGTTCAGGGCATGTTGTGCGCACGAAAGGCCACAAAATTTCTATCGTAGGGGCTGTCCCAAAAAGGGCAAAAAAATGTCTTTGCGAGGAGCGAAGCGACGAAGCAATCTGCCGATTCTGTGCTCAGAATTGTGAGATTGCTTCGCTTCGCTCGCAAAGACAGCAGACTTTTTAGACAGCCCCTACTCGTTTTCAAACAGGTCACCTTCCCCCTGAAACCTCTCATTTCACGCGTCTGGCGCGCACCCCAAAATCGACGTTATCTTGAATCCAATCGAAAAAATACGGCTGTTCAGCTATGGGGATATCCGCAAGTAACATTTTCGGGTCTTTCCAGGACTGCATCACTTCGGCGTCTTGAGTCCATATTTTAACCCGCCGGCGCGGCACGCGCGTCTGCCAGTTGGTCCCGACCACCGCGTCGGTGTAAAGCAGTCGAACCGTAATGTTTCGCGCCAGACGTTCCAGAGGTCTGAGGCTGATGCTGCGATAATCGGTTTTTCCCTCGGTTTTTACATCCGGGATCCCGTCGCTTAGCATGACGATTGAAATCGGCCGCAGAACCAGGTTCTTGTTCCTCACCATCAACGCACACTGTTCGAAAAACGCATTGTAATCGGTAAAGCGATTTGCGGTTTGCTTCGGAAAAATATGTCGCAGCGTGGCGTTTATTTCTTCAATAGATTTGTTTTCAAAAGTCTGTTTTGGATAGAACGTTTTCGGCTCGTTGGATTCGGCCCCGCCAATGGAGCTGACGAAGAGCGCATTCGGCGCCTTCAAGCCGCCGATGCCATGGATGTGGGTGTAAAGATAATAAGCTAAAAAGTCCAGGGCGTCGTCGTAATTCTGGGAACGCATGAAAGAGCCGCTAATATCCACTCCCACAAACATCGTCAATCTGGGCTTGGCCTCTTTAGAGTCAAATAAACCACACCCGAAAAACGGGCCGAAGAGAAATAAAAGAATCAAAGGCTTGTTCAATTTATACATTCTGATAATCTCCAGCTTCTTCTTTAACTTTTGGGAAAGAACCGTTGGCTTTCACGCCCGTTGTCTTCATTTCAGGGCGGAATGCCGAGTGAGTTTGTTTGAGCCCGTCTAAATCTGTCAAAGGCAGCTCAAAAAGATGGTCTCCGGAAATGAGAAGGGTACAGAAATTGAGAGCGCCGGCGACGACTTGCATCGGAGGCAAAACAAATGCCGTCAGAAGCGTTTCGCCGGTTTTTTGCATCCAAGCCATATCCGATTTTATTTTTTCCATGAAATCGGAGGAGACCGAGCGATAAGGAGCTTTGGGGTGTTCCTCCCGTTTGGCCAGGGTCAAGCCTTTGCCTTGAATAACCGCCATGATAGTTGGCGTCCCGTGTGACGCAAATAAAAACCATGATAAGCTGTGTATCCCGAACCAAACAAAGCAGGAGATGGCCAACGTCCCCAAAATCCCCAGCTCAAAATTTTCCGAGTGCTGCGCGAACCAAGGAACGAGCGAATCGACGAATTCCCGATAAAGAAAAACCACTTCCACGAAAAGCACCACGATTTCGATGGCGCCGATTCCGATAATCGTCGAAAGGCTTTTTTTATTCACAGCGCTGACAAACGTGGAAAGGACCGCATAACTGCCGAGCACGATAAAAAGCAAAAAGACGAACAACGGAATACGGACAGCATTTTCTGACAAACTCTCACCGGTGATATTAGAAAACGTATCCACTACCAGAGCTGATGTCACATAAGTAAAAATCATCGCCTCGATTAAACACCAGAATAGGGTTAAAGAAACCGCAATCCAGGGGATAGAGGATCTCACGACATTACGTCCGGCTGTCCCGAGCAGACGAAACGGCATCAAAACAATCTCCTGAAGCAACGACCAGAAAGCGAACAAAGCAAATTTAATAGCATTCAAAATCGCTGCAAAAAGCAAGAAAACGAACTTAAGAATCCCTCCCCAGAATGTTCCGATCGCTTTCGCCAAATCCCACCAGGTCACAAACAAGTGAGTCACGAACTCACGGCGATTCTGGCGGACAAGTACGGATAAGACACAAGCGACACTTAACCAACAGCCTAAAATAATAGCGAGTACCGGCAACAGAAAGAACAGCCGTTTGCCTATCGCAAACAACCAAGAATCTTCACTCCCCCAGGCGAAACCAATAAAAGCTTCTTGAAAAAATGTCGGGAAAAGCAGAATGGAAAGAATCGAATTGACCAATCCACTGTTGTTGTTCAGCATGAAATCTCCTTTCTTTAAGCGCAACACATTCCATTCGGACAGGCATTTTGCAAGTTTCATACCTATTCAGTTTTTGGCCCGTAGACCGGCGATATTAACTGTATATGTGAATAAGCTGGAAAATGTCATATGAGCACACGAAATATTTGAAGTGTATATTTTACACTGTGGAAACACTTTTTTTCTTATCTAGTGTCTGAACGAAAACGGCCCTTGCCTGTCATTCCTGCATGCTTTTAGCAGGAATCTCCTGCGTAACAGAGGAGACTGCTTCGCTGAGGAACGCTCGCAGTGACAGCAAAAAACTATGTTTAAGTTTGCATAATTTCAGTGGATTTCTTACATTTGCTTGTGCGAATCGTGCTCGATATTTAAGTTCCTTTCATTTTTATCAAACGGAGTTTAGGAGGGAGAAACATGAACCAGGTATTTTTAACCGCGTTATTGTTATCCTGTTTTATTATGATGTTCTCATCCTGTGAGGAAAAAATGACCGCAGAAGATCTGACCGCACAAGCGAGAGAAATCCACCAACGCGTTCTCACCATCGATACCCACGACGACATCCCGCTTGATTTTGCGACCGAAGAGGTCGACCCGGGTGTGGACGGGGATCGGCAAATGGATATTCCTAAAATGCGACAAGGCGGACTCGATGCCGGCTTTTTTATCGTGTACGTCGGGCAAACACAACGCACGCCGGAGAATTACGAACAAGCCAAAGCCGACGCCAAAACCAAGTTTGAGGCAATCCACCGTATGTGCGAAGAGATGCACCCGGATAAAATCGAAATGGCTTATTCTACAGACGACGTCGAACGTATCCACAAAAGCGGCAAGCTGGTGGCGTGCATCGGCATCGAAAACGGCTATGTTATCGGTAAGGATTTAAGCTTGCTGAAAAAATACCACAAACTCGGCGCACGCTACATCACGCTCTCTCACAACGGCCACAACGACATCTGTGATTCCGCCAATCCACGCGAAAGTTTGGGCGACCAGGAGAGCGAGCACAATGGCGTCAGCGATTTCGGCAAACAGGTCATCGCAGAAATGAATCGCCTGGGCATCATGGTGGATGTTTCCCACATTTCGAAAAAATCGATGCTCGACGCCGTATCGCTTTCGAAAGCGCCGGTTATCGCCTCCCATTCCAGCGTTCGCGCGCTGTGCGATGTTTCGCGCAATTTGGACGACGAGCAGTTGCACGCGTTAAAAAAGAACGGCGGAGTGATGCAAACGGTCGCCCTCGGCAGTTTCGTGAAAAAAGCGCCTCCCGAAAAACAAGCCGCGATCGATTCTTTACGCCAGGCCATGGGCCTTACCAACAGGAGCGCGTTTAGCTCCTTGTCTGATGAACAGCGAGCGGAGTACCGCCGAAAACGCGCCGAAATCAACGCGCGCTGGCCGGTCACGGTTCAGGACTTCGTCGATCACATCGACTATGCGGTCAAGCTCATCGGGATCGACCACGTCGGCATCAGCTCTGACTTCGATGGCGGCGGCGGCATTCAAGGCTGGAACGATGCCAGCGAGACCTTCAATGTGACCCTGGAGCTGGTTCGGAGAGGTTATTCCGAGGAAGATATCCGGAAACTTTGGGGCGGCAATTTACTGAGAGTGTGGGGCGAAGTGGAAAAAGTAGCAGCGGAGATGCAGACGGTGAGCTCGAAGTAGAAGCACCGAAAGAGATTCCCAACGCGGCCTAACCACAAAATTTCAAAAACATGCTAAAAAATATCAGCCACGGGTGCTCCGGGTTTCATCAGTGTGAATCCGTGGCTCAAATAGTCTTAATAGTTTTACCAAACAGATTGGCCACCTGTGAGCGAGCTCAAAACAATCCCATTCAAACAATGCCCTTGCATCCACTGCAGAAAATTGTTAGCGGCGTGAAAAAGAAGAAACCTAAAAAAACAGGTTAAAGCCACGCTAAAGCGTGAACACTCTGAACAGAGACTGCTGGAAAACCAGAGGGCGATCTTTTTTGAAAAGGTCGTCTTCTAAATTCGCGACGATCCTACACGGTTTGCAACCGTGTATTTTCAAGCGGACTGAAAACACAGTCACAGACTGTGTTGGATCGGGCTTAATCTGCAACCACCTTCTCGTTCCCAAACTCCTGTTTTGTTCGAGACCAAAGTTCCTATCTGTGTTCAATCACCTTATGGCTAGTTTAAATTTTCGACACAAAGTCACAAAGTTCCACAAAGAACCACGAAGACGGATTGACAAAAGAAGGAAGGATAGAGAGTGGCACTGACACTTTTTGCCTTCGTGGTTCTTCGTGCCTTTGTGTTGAAAGTTCAGTGGTAATACTCTAAGAGCCAGCTTCTACCAGTTAAGCGCTGCCGTCTGCTGCTCTCCGTTATTAGAAACGCGGGCCGTAAAACACGGACATTCTTTTGTAACCGCTTTCCGCAAAATCGCGAGATGTACGGTTAGGTAAGATAATTAATGCTAGACCCCCAGACGCATTTCTTGTAAAATAATAAAGAACGTCGCGATCACGAAATCGTAGTTTTGAATGCGATGTGACGCCGTTACATCCTCCCTTATGCTTATGGAAGGGTCGAAATGCTTAAAGGCGTAACTGCCGCAACTTTTCGATGCACAGCCAGAGCGATCATGAAGAATTAAAACACCATTGTAACCGTACTCAAGTAAACAGAACCCTGTAACCAAGGCAAAGTCAAGAGAGCTTTCAGCGACATCAAAAAAGCGTTGAAGGCGCTGCTGAAAGCGAGCAAGAAGGGCGTCGCTGTTTCGGACTTCATCGACAACCTGGTTGAGGCCTCACGCCAAGTAGCGCAAAACGCTATCGACGAAGCGAAACAATTCGCCGGCGCTCCGGATGTCGACAAAGAACTCGCAAAGGCTGCAAAAAACATGGCCGGTACCCAAAAAAAGTTGGATAAAGGCAAACCCGACAAAGCCACCTCGAAGTTCAAATCCGCTTGGAAACACGCCCAGCAAGTCTTAGATAAAGCAGGCAATTCACTTGAGAATAATTTTAGTTATTTTTATATTTCGATGATTGGCTAAATATAAAAAGGATACCTCATGACAAAAATATTAGTTTTATGCACCGGCAACTCCTGCCGCAGCCAGATGGCAGAGGGGTTTCTCAAATCATTTGACTCAGGTTTGGAAGTTTATTCTGCGGGAACAAAGCCGGCCGAACGGGTTCATCCTAAGGCCGTGCAGGTCATGCGCGAAGCCGGCGTTGATATCGGTAGTCACTCGCCTAAAATGGTAGACGGTTTTCTATACAAGAGTTTTGATTATATCATCACCGTATGTGACCAGGCAAAAGAAACCTGTCCGGTCTTTGTGGGCAACGTCAAAGATCAACTTCACATGGGGTTCGACGATCCGGCTCAAGCCGCCGGGACAGAAGAACAAATCTTATCGGAATTCAGAAGAATTCGCGACGAGGTTCGGGATAAATTCAAGAAATTTTATGACGAGGACGTTAAGTCTCACCTTTAGCGTCATCTCCCATTCCCATGCCCTCAGCTTCAAGGGTGAGCACAGAACAATATGCCCGGAGAGCAGGAGTTGATATTCGATGGTCGTTTGTGGGTTAAACGGGTTGGGATAATTTTAAAAAAGCTGAAACCGCTCCGGAATGGCTTCCCGGTCATCTGAGTCCACCGAAGTGACCTTTGCTGCTTGAATCGTAAACGTGGTGGGCTGGTGGCCCGAAAACGATCTCATCAGCGCTCAGACTGAACAGCGCTACATCCAGAGGAGTCCCGTCGGCCAGCGCCGAGATTTCCGCGATGTTTGCGAAATCCCACATGCAACCGTAGCCATGACCGAAGCCTGCTCCACGGCAACACCAAGTCAAAGCCTTACTCTCATCACCGACGCCAACCCAGCTTATGCCGCCGGCATCCACTTCCTCAATTCCCAACGCGACCCCACTAATCCCATACAGCATCTCAAAGTCATCGGCCTACAAAACCTCGATTCTGAATCCGAACTCAACCGCCATTTCAAACAAATCATCGAACGGCTTAACCGTACCTACAAATACCACATCACCAGGTCAAACTTATCAGGTTGTGCCCGGAATGTTTCCAGTGCAGCGACACTACTATTCCTCAAGGTGACATCGTAACCGAGCCGGTCGAGTAACCGCTTAACCACAGCAGCGACGACTTCTTCGTCATCGACAAACAAAATACGCTCCTTCCCTCTAAGTAATGTTTCAGCCCTTTGGCTTTCCTGTTCCATGCCGCTCTCAAGCTGAGGCAAGTAGACATGAAACGTCGTGCCTTTTCCCGGCTTACTCTCCACGGTAATTTCGCCATCATGATTTGCCACGATGCCATGAACCACAGAGAGACCCAGCCCGGTACCTTCCCCCACTTTGGTGGTGAAGAAGGGTTCAAAAATTCGCTCTCTTGTTGACTGGCTCATGCCACGGCCGGTGTCCCGTACGGTAAGCCGCACGTATTGTCCAGCAGACAGATTTGGGTAGGTGCGCGACAGCTCAGCATCGACAACGACCATACCCAGGTTTACTTCAAGCACGCCGCCATCTCTGTCCATGGCCTGGTAAGCATTGGTGCAGAGGTTCATTAGCACCTGGTGTATTTGGGTAGGATCGGCCAAAACCGCCGAGCACCCGGCATCAAGGTTATGACGAATCTCGATGGTAGAGGGCAATGAGGCTTTTAGCAGTTTGAGCGCTTCCTTAACAATTGGATTAAGCCGCAGAGGCTTACGTTCTTGCTCAGCATGACGGCTAAAGGTGAGTATTTGCCGGACAAGGCTTTTGGCGCGCCCCGTGGCTTCTAATACCTCCTCGAGGTCAGCACGCACTTGACGGGTGTCGGACGCGTCATCCAAACACATCTCAACATAGCCCTGGATGGCCTGCAGGATGTTGTTGAAGTCATGAGCGATGCCGCCTGCCAGGGTACCGACGGTTTCCATTTTTTGTGCATGCCGAAGCTCCTTTTCAAGCTCCGCTCGTTGCTCTTGCAACCGTTTGCGTTCGGTGATGTCCTCCTTAACGGCAACAAAGTGTGTAATCACTCCCTCGGAATCTCTGATCGGCGAAACCGATGCCGACTCCCAGAACAGTTCGCCGTTCTTTTTCTTGTTATGGAACTCTCCTCGCCATTCACCGCCGGAGGTAATCGTGTCCCATAACTTTTTGTATTCTTTGGCTGGCGTTTCTCCTGATTTTAAGATACGCGGGTTTTTCCCGAGAACTTCTTTCGCAGTGTATCCGGTTATCTGACTAAACTTTGGATTGACATATTCGATGTTGCCCTGGGGGTCCGTGATGATAACCGAAGTCGGGCTTTGGTCAATGGCGCGCGATAAGGTGCGAAGTTGATCCTCGGTGCGTTTGAGCTCGGTGATGTCAATAGCCGTTGCAGACATCAGCAAGGGCTCCCCGTTATCATCGGTGATAATTGAGGCGTTCATCAACGTGGGAAAAACGCTGCCATCCTTTTTTTTGTGCCACACCTCTTCAGCGACGAAGCGGCCTGTTCGTTTGAGCACATCAAGCAAAGGGTTCACACCTTCCATCTGCTCTTCGGAGTGAAATATAGATAAATGTTTACCAATCAGTTCTTTCCGTTTATATCCGTGCATCTCGGCAAAGGTGTCGTTGACGTAAACAAGCTTGCCATTGAGATCGGCTATGGCAGTGCCATATGATGCTTTGTCAGATATGGTCTTGAATTTCCTCAATTCCTCTTCTGCGTGCTTGTGTTCGGTCATGTCAATGATCACTTCGATTATTTGGCAAATGTTACCGTCGTTGTCTTTGACTGGCGATGCGATTACGTAAAAGAATTTGTCCTCTCCGTTGACCGCTTTTGGAAAGATATCGCTATGGACGGTTTGCCCGGTTCTCAGTACCTCTAAACCAACGCAACGAGTGCACTCTTTCACAGGGTACTCTGGTCCGAAAATTTCCCGGCAGAATTTTCCTTTTATCTGTTCAAAAGATCCAAACCACTCCTGCGCAACCTGGTTGGCATAGGTTATCCTGACTTGCTCGTCCGTCAACAAGAAGCCGCAGTTAGCAAAACGGGTGACATCATCAAGTCTTTGCTTTTCCAGCAATATCGCGTCTTTAGATTCCTGCAAATCCTTAACCATCTTGTTAAAAGAAGCCGAGAGAAGACCGACCTCATCGTTTGACTTGACTGATACGCGCTTTTTATAATCTCCTTTACCAATGGCCCGAGCCATCGCTGCAACTGCGAGTACAGGTTGCAGCGACAAACGCGCAAACTCCAATGAACTGGCGCCTATTTGCTTCTCCAATGATTTCTGGCTATCGTTCACTGCAATCAAACCGACGATTGTAACAGGAATGGTAGACAGAAGCAGCAAGATTATGAATAGTTTTCTTCGTATGCTCATGCTCATTCCTCCGGGGACATTCCCTCAGCGATTTCGATGATGTCATCGAGGACGCTGTCTATTGGTGTCTTGATGTCCTCAATCTCGTTACCCCGCTTCGCGTGGTAATGCAGCTTCGGCGCTTCGTGGGAACGAGACATAAAATATGCCAATTCTTTGATAGCCCTGTGATTGGTTACTTTTCAATTATCCAGTGAAATTGCGTATCGTTGTATTCTGCTTTCATACTTTTCTTTTTCCCTTCTGACGATTTCCTGAAAACGCGGCTCCTCCCGTAGAGAATCGTAGATGGGCAGGCCGACAAGGGGAAGATAGGTGGCGAGGAAGTTTTCGGTTTGGGCATCGTCGTCGATAAGATCAAGAGCTTCTTCCTTCATGCCCAGAACCGCCAGCGCCCCACCCCACTTGCTGACAGACAACGCCTTGTCCTTTTCTCCGATGGCCGCAAAATATAATGCTCGCGTTCTGGCCAGGAAAGGCGCTGCCATTCCTGGCGGCAGCGATTCTGCCAGTCCCAGAAAGTCATCTGCCTGCTGGTATTGTTGCTTGATAATGAGAGCAAATGCGTAACCGGTGAGATTTGGCACTAAGTCCGGCTGAATTCGGTGAGCCTCTTTAAAATCCTGCAGAGCAGGCTCAATGTCGCCAATCAGCAAATAGCCCCAGCCGCGATTGGCAAGGGTATGGAAGCCCAGTGGGTTGGTCTCGAGCGCTTTCGAGAAACACTGGACTGCCTGGCGGCGAAGGCCTACATACGAACTAAAAAGACCGACAAGATGCAGAGATTCCCAGCCGTGGGCGCTCAACTGCAGAGCCGACTTCATCAGCAACAAAGCCTGGTCGTAATCGCCTTCCCGCATGAACTGGAGTCCCAGGGCAGCATTGGGCTCTGGCAGCGACGGATTGAGCTCGTACGCCTTTTCCACGTAGGCTTTTTCTTGTTTGAGATCCTGGGTCTCGCCGGTAACGATCCAATGATTCTCAAACAAGTATCCCAGTCCGGTGTACCCCAGCGCGTATTCGGGATCGAGTTCAATCGCCCTTTTTGCCAAAGTCAGCGCATGTTGAAAATCCTCTTCCTTTTTTGTTTTCAAGTAGATGTTTTCGATATAATACCGGGCCTGCAAGTTATAGTCATAGGCTTCGATGTTGCTGGGGTAACCGGCTGCCATAGTCTTGTTGGCTTGTCCGGAAAGGGTCACCGCAAGCGCCCCGGCGATAGCGCGAGAAACGCTGTCCTGAATCGCAAAGACGTCCTTCAACTCCTGATCATAGTCGTTTGCCCAGAGATGGATGCCTTCATCGGCCTGGATCAACTGCGCCGTAACCCGCAGCGTTCTGCTGGACTTACGCACACTACCCTCGACGATGAGCGGGGCATTCAATTCCCGGCTGATCTCACGAATGTCTTTTTGCGTGTTTTTGTACCGCATGACCGAGGTACGCGCGATCACCTTGAGCTCGGGAATCCGGCTCAGATTGGTGATGAGCTGCTCGGTCATGCCGTCGCAGAAATACTCCTGCTCCGGGTCTGCGGTGATGTTCACAAAAGGCAAAACCGCGATTTTCCTGTCTTGTTCTGCAACTGCCACGGGAGATGCCGGCTCCTGGCCACGAAACCACCAGAACATCGAGGCAGCGACCAACAAAGCGGCAACCCCGCCGGCAGCCACTGTTTTGTTTTTAGACTTCGCTTTGGAAGCAGCCTTCGGTCGCATTGTGCTTTTACGGGACGGAGCGCTCTTTTGCAGATTTTTTAAATCAACCAGCAAGTCCGTCACCTGCTGGTAGCGCTCATCCGGACGTTTGGCCAGGGCTTTGTTCACCATCCGCTCCAATTCCATCGGTACACCGGTTCGCAACGCCGTAACAGGTTCAGGGTTCTCGTTCATGATGGAATACATCACCGCTTGTTCGTAGTCGCCCGCAAACGGCGGTTGTCCCGTAATCATTTCATACAAAACTGTTCCCAGCGCCCAGATGTCGGTGCGATGGTCCACCTCAGCGCCCTGTCCCTGCTCTGGCGACATGTGGGCCACCGTTCCGAGAGTGGTTCCTTCCTTGGTGAGCATGGTGTGACCGGCCAGTTTGGCCAATCCGAAGTCGACGATTTTCACTGTCCCGTCTTCGGTTAGCAGAATGTTTGCCGGTTTGATATCGCGGTGAATGATGCCTTTTGCGTGGGTAGCCCGCAGGCCGGCGGCGATTTGAATGGCGTAGTTGAAAACATTGTCTATTGATAATTGATTATTGTCTATCGAGGTCTTGAGGTCTTGTCCTTCGATGTATTCCATGGCGATGAACAGTTGCCCATCTACCTCATCGATCTCATAAATCGTGGCAATGTTGGGATGGTTCAGCGCCGAAGCGGCTTTGGCTTCGTGGATGAAGCGTTTCTTCTCTTCCTCAGCCTGGCTCAGGTGAGGTGGTAAAAACTTGAGCGCGACATGGCGATCTAATTTAAGGTCCTGGGCTTTATAGACAACGCCCATGCCGCCACGGCCGAGCTCTTCCAAAATCTTGTAATGTGAAATTGTTTTACCTATCACAATCAATTTTTTATCTCGTTATCTCGTTACCACGCTTCGCGTGGTAATGCAGCTTCGGCGCTTCGCGCCTTTTCGGCGCACCTGTGGCTCGACCAACCCGTCTATGTCTACGTGCACTTAAGAAACCTGACGCAAAGCGTCTAAGACGGCATTCCCACGTAAAACGTGGGAACGAGAAAAACGTGGGAACGAGAAAAGGGTCGGGGTCTCATCGATTTCGTAAATCGTCGCGATATTGGGATGATTCAGCGCCGAGGCCGCTTTGGCTTCGTGGATGAAGCGCTTCTTGTTCTCCTCGTCCTGGCTCAAATGGGATGGCAGAAACTTCAGGGCCACAAAGCGGTCGAGTTTGGTGTCCTGGGCTTTGTACACCACGCCCATGCCGCCGCGGCCCAGCTCTGCCAAGATCTTATAATGTGAAATTGTTTTGCCTATCATGACAATGATTCCAACCTATTCAAACTTAACCGGGCCCAACACCTCATCCAAAAACTTATTGATAATTGGAGCTCGTTTTTCCAACGGTGGAACATGGCCGGATGCAACCAGGGACAACTGCTTTGGTTCCCGGAGTAATTTATAAAAAGGACGTGTTTCGCTTTCCAGAGGAAAGGCTTCATCATATTGCCCGTTGAGTAATAATTTTGGCGGTTTGATAAGGGAAGCAAAATTTATAGGGTTCACTTCCGGTAACATTTTCACACTATATGTATGTATGCCGCCTGCTATAAAAATGACGGCTCGATACCGGTTCTCAATCGCAGCTAAAATAATCCCGCTGTTAGTTGACCCCCAGCTCGTTCCGATAAAGGCTAACTTATCCATATCGATATCATTACGTGTGGCTAAATAATCAAGTCCGAGTCTGAACTCGGTGACATAACGAATAATCTGCTCACGATACTTTACAGTCTCTATTTCCGGCTGCTCAAATCCTGGTTTATGCGGTCTCTCGATTGCGCCTGTGGGAACGATGACGAATAAAGCACGGCCTGGTTTGATTTGGGAACCTAATCCGGCTTCAGCGGCTTCATCTGCACGCTGATGTCCGTCTATCACTCCGCTGTGTGGAATCCACTCCAAACATTGATAAGGCTTTGCTGCTCTTTTGGGAAGATATAAATAGGCAATGATAGGATCCTTATCCACACCGGAAAATGCAATTTTTTCTTTAACCCAATCCGCTGTCCCGGTCGTTTCTGTAACCCTCGGATTCAACGGCTTTTTGTCATATTTGTAAAGGGTAAGAAAGGAGGTGTACGTTTTTTCGTCAACAGGTTGATAAACCGGAACGCGTTCCTCAACGTTTATTTTCATTTTACCTTGTTGCCCGGTATCCAACCCGACTGTGCGTACACAGCGAAATCCAATCGTATTCGATGAATAAAAAGATGGGAATGCGCCAAAATAAGCAAAAGTATAAACGGGATCTTGCCATGAACCGCCGGTAGCAATATATCCATTGTTCGTTTCATTAAGACACCACTCTTGAACATTGCCGGCCATGTTATAACAACCATAAGGGCTAATGCCGAATTCATGGCTGTCGACAGAAACTGTTCCATTGCTTTGAAAGTTTGCGCGTTGCAGAACATTTTCATTTGGACTTTTCAAACCCCATGGCATAACTAAATCATAAACCTGATACTCGCCGTTTCTTGCGGCTTTTTCCCATTGAAAAATGGTTGGTAATTTTTTACCGGCAAACTCCGCGTATGCTGCTGCTTCATACCAGGTTATGTTTGTGACCGGATCATGATCTTTTCCTACCGGAACTTCCTGATTTATCCAATCACGCGGGCCCGGCAGTCCGGTACGATCTGCAAACTGTGCCATCGCGTCATCCCATGAAAGATGTTTGCCCTCTTTGATGAAAGGAAACTTCCAGTACTCTTTTTTTTGGTATCCTCCAGCATTGATAAAGTACTTAAAATCTTTATTACTCACTTCATACTTGTCAATATAATAGTCATGCAACCGAACTTCGGATGTGGTTGGCGCATCCCAACCAATAAGATGATAGACGCCGCCAGGTACAAAGACCATATTTTTGATCATCTTCTTTTGATCAAGCAGATTTATTTCTATAGCGATATCCGTGGTGCGTTCTAATCCTTCAAAAGAAAATG
>JBHHWX010000076.1:0-16569 GCA_046756745.1 bacterium
AGCTCTCCTCTTAGGTGTTTATTATGTTCAGCTATCGATTACAGACTATTTTTTCTTTCCTTGCTTTTTTATCTTGTTACCATTGTTACCATTTGTATGGTCAAGACAATGTTCCTGACATAATATTTTCCGTTACCGGCAACCAGATTAAACGAATCAGCCCGAATGAAACCATTCATATTATTGCTTCGGCTGAAGCCACGGTTCCGGGAATCCTCAGATTAAAAATTAAAACCCCACCTCCTTTTGCCAATGACTGGGATAATAAATTCTGCGAGGCAAGCTGTTCCCTGACGGACACCCTCACGCTCAGTCCAACCGAAGAGGATTGCGGGAGTTTTACTTTCAGGCTTATCGCTTTGCTCAGGTTACCGAATGGACGCTTCCAGAAACGAGAAAAGGTGATTACTGTTCAGGTGGCCCCAAGAATTGAACCAGAGCCTTTGTTTACAAAAGGTTTTTCAAACAAGCTTTGCTGGGATTCCTGTGTTTCTCTGAGCGAAGAACTTGTTTTCTTCCCGGTACAAAGCTCTTCGATTTTAGAAATCGCGCATTCAACGAACTCTCCGGAAATTACCGATGGAACGTGCAAAACCGTAGAAGGACTGTCCGGAGGGACAAAATATGCCTATTTTCTAAAGAGTCGCATTGCCTCCAACGGCGAGTTTAAGGTTTTACTTTCCGATACCGTCTTCTCGACTCAGGACCCTTCTTCCCCGCCTGCTGTACAAATACAAGGCTTTGACGTTGATCCGGAGGGCGTTGTCAATCTCAGGTGGCTCATCGAAGAAGATGATATTAGCTACATTAGACAGTATGTCATTTCGCGAAGACAGACAAATGGTAACGATGCCTTTTTTGCGGTTCTGGATACCATCCCGTTTTTCCCGGTAACCCAGATAGCGCCCGCGAATTATTCCCTTGCAAAGTCAGCGGTGGGAGAAAGATTGTATGTCACTGGCAAGGAACGAATTGCGAGTCTGCCGGCAGTACTTGAAGGTTCCACCTTGATTCGGACATCAAACTCGGATCGGTGGCGTGAGTCATCTCATTTTCTTACCTTTGATCTCGAGTCTCCAGCGACTCTGTATATTGCGTTCGATAAAAATATCAAACTGCGGCCTGAGTGGCTGGATCGCGATTTTCATCTTTTTCGAGCGTCAGTAACAACTGCTGAAGGCGTCAAGTTACAGCTCTTCAAAAGCCGGGACGTTTTTCCTGAGGGAAAGGTCACGTTGGGAGGTAATTTTGCTGCTGGTGCGGATATTCAGTTTCAAAAACCTCACATGTATGCGGTGTTCGTCCAACCGGTTGCTGAAGTCTTCCCATATTCTTCAGGATTAACAGCGAGTTATTCTGACCCATTGGGTTTTGAAAGCGACCAAAAAACATTTATTTACAGATTCCAAGCTATTGATGCAGCAGGCAATGTCAGCCAACTGACAGAGTCCCCACCTGTCATTATCGATTTACTGGGTCGCTGCAAACCGCAATTAAAAACATGGTATGTTGCGGAAAACAAAAGTGGGCAGAGATTTGCTAAAGGTGCGTTTAATTCTATCAGTATTCAGGATCCGGCATCTGTTGCGTCATGCGTCGGTTTCCGCGATACCGATTCATTACGCTTCCAGGCAGTACGAAACAATGTCGATTTGTTCGAGAACCATCTGCAGAAAGATGTCGGGGAATTCTTCTTTGATAGCGACTGGATCGCCACAGGTGATTTAGGAAGTGAGCTAAGCTACCGATTCGAGCTTCTCCCCCCTAATAAAGATTTCAATTTTGTACATGGGGAGGAGTATTTTTATCGTATACGCGCTAAAGATATTCACGGAAATGTAAGTGTGTGGTCTGATACAGTATCCGCTGTTCAGGATTTGTTTTCGCCCTCCGATATTAGCAATCTCACAGCTCAGACCCAAATTTTCGAAAGTCGTGAAGACGGGTGCATTCAGCTTAAATGGCATCCGGCAACAGACGGAATGAGCGGAGTCGATGCGTATGTTATTTATCGCAGCGAGGATTCCGGGATCACCTATTCCGCTATCGATTCCGTTTCCGCAACGCAACTTTCATATTGCGATACCTTATCGGATATTGGAAGAAATGCGTTGGTTTCTTATAAAATTGGCGTCATCGATGCTGTTGGCAACATTCATGATTTTTTCGATTCCGATTGGGAAGTTTCTTTAAGAGCGTTAGTCGGCCCCACCATTGCACCTGATTCTTCGAATATTGTATTTTGCTCTCCGGATATTCTGGGAACAAGTTTGGATACGCTTGCGGTTATCCTGCAGAAATTTGATATAACGGGCATTCAAGGATACGTCGTTGAAATCCAAGGACCGAATGGTTTTAAAACTCAGAAATTCATAGAAGATTCTTTTGGTGATCGGTTAGACTGCCCCTTTGGACGCGACGATGGCGTGTATACCATTCGTGTTCGAGCGTTTTACACGGATCAAGATACAACTATTTTTTCGAATGCAATTTCAATCAGAAAAAAGACCCATTTGCAATCTGTACAGGATTTGTTAGCGCAGAACGATGAAAATCCCAGCGGTGACGTCTTGCTCTCATGGCGCCATCCGGACTCAACTGAGATTGTTGAATTTGAGGTCTTCGTGTGGCCGGAAGGGGAACCTCTGCCTAACGATCCGTTGATAACCTTACCCGGAAATACGTATCAGTGGCTGCATTCTTTTGAAATGGGGTCTGTGGTTGCCTATCAATGTAATAATTACATGGTTCGAGCGCATGATTGTTTTGGCCTGACTTCACCAAATGAAAGCCAGGTATCGCAATACTCAAACCGTCCTCCTGGGTTTGATAGCGCTAAAACAGAAATCGATGAAACGAGCATCCGGGTTTTCTGGGATAGACCCAGCCCACGTTTGAAAGAAGATGATTCTTTTGATGTCGAGGTGATGATATATCAGGACTCTGTGAAAGCACAGCCCGACACGGTGCTTCGAGCTTTCAATAAAACGTCTATAAGATTTGTGCCCCAACCACAACATAACTATATTTTCCAAGTGCGTGAGTTCATTTTGGATGATTTGAATCAGGCGTGCGCAGATACAATTGTGAGCGCTTGGTCAAAACCCTTGATCGTTCCGTTCAAAAACTTGCCCAACCCAGTTCGACTTTTTGTCCAGCCCCTGCCGGTAATGCCCGGGTCCACAACGAGCCATGTTTTTGTTGTCTGGCAGAGCGATTCGGTAAAACCAGCGGACCGCTTTGAAGTGGAATGGCGAGCTGTTGAGTCCGGTTTCCGCTCCAGTGTGGTCGTCACCAATGTGGATACATTTCTGATTCGCGAGCTCGATGTTGCCAATGAATACGAGGTAACGGTCACCGCTTTGGATAATTTGAAGCAGCGTTCTGTTGCTAACGATACAGTTCGAGTCGCCTTTAACCCGAGATGGCTGTTCTTACCGAAACTGGATCCGATTGAACCCATCTGTTTCGGTGATAGCGTCACGGTGAAATGGGACTGGGTCGACGAAAACTTAGAAAAGTCCGGATTGAGTTACGGGGCGGAAAAGCTTATCGTCGAGCTCAGTATTGATCCCAACTTCATATTTAAAAAAACCACAACTCTGTTAGACTTCGCGAGCTCACATACTTTTCACCGGGAAAACTCCTATCCTTTTATGAGTGAGCAGAATGATATCCTCTATGTGCGTATGCGAGCGATGGATCGTTGGAATCATTCGTCGCCGTGGTCGACAGATTATGCTGAGTTAGGCGCTGTTTCCGGCCAATTCGATGCAATCCCGCCTTCAGTGGTCACGTGTACAATCGAGTCTGTAAACGCGCCGATTTTTGGGGCTGCAGGTGAGATTGACGTTAACATTCAGTGGCTTACGGCCACGGATAATTGCAGCGGAGTTTGGTATTATGAAATTACTCGCAACGATTCCGTTGTCGGGAGGGACAGTAGTCGCGTGCAAATGCATCGATTTAAGGAAAAACAAATCAAGGGTGATGAGAGTATTCTGTCGGCGATTTGGAAGGTGCACGCCATTGACAGAGTTGGTAATCGACAAGAGCTCGCAAATTCATGTAGAATCCCGTTTTTGCTGACCCCGCCGGATTCCGGATACTGCGTGAACGATTCGACTTTTTGCTGGAGCGCAGCGAATGCAAATATCACAAATTTAGAAATAACTTACTTTGTTGAAGGAGTGCGTTTTCCCGAATTTTTTGGGAATCCTGAAACGAATAATGTTTTGGCAGGACAGTTAGACTCCTTATGTCTTGTTTTTAATCGTCCTTGGGAGCAGATTTACTGGCGTGTCAAGGCGAAAGTGGGCAGCTTTGAAAGCGCTTGGTCAGATACTTTTTTCTGCTCGTTGAGCTCCGGTTCGAAAATGAGTTTAAGTAAATCGTTCCATGAAGATTTCATTCCATCGAATTACCAGCTCACTCAAAACTATCCTAACCCATTCAATCCCTCCACAACCATTAGGTATGCTATCCCCAACCTAAAAGAGGGAGCGGCTCGAGTCGTGATCGAAATTTTCAATGTTACTGGTACAAAGACTCGTATTTTAGTAGACACAGAAAAATCACCTGGCGAGTATTCGATAATTTGGGACGGTAAAGATGATAACGGTCATTTAGTGGGCAGCGGTTTTTACATCTATCGTATGCGTACACTCGATTTCGTGTTGTCACGAAAAATGATCTTTGTAAAATAAACCTCAAGTGGCGGCTGTGGACAATAAACAGAGAACTCTTTACGTAAGTGGGGTTTTTATACTGTGTCTTTTAAGCAATTCTTGGTCACAGTCAACCCACAAACCGGGCGCTGAAAGATTTACGCCGGAACTTCGCTTCCTTCTGAATTTTGATCCGGACTCGTGTATCGAAGACTTACCGGCGCCCTCATTACTTTCGGAACCCCGTTTTACAAAAGGCATAACGAATAAAATCTGCATTCAAGTTCCCCAGGCGGAAACACTGCCATTTCCTCCGGATACGGTCCGGGTGCCATTTGTAAAAACCGTAATTTTCGATGCACTCATAGATTCAACTTGGGAATTAGCTGCGCCGGTTTCACTCACAGCAGACACAAATCACATCGAAACGGCTATTCGCTTGAAAAATGGCAGAAAGTATGCCTACTCGGTTTCTTTGGTTCTGCCAATCTGCTTGATCCCTTGTGACCAGGTCTCTGACAACGACGACCTGGATTTCCATTGTAGTGCTTATGCAGATACGGTTTGGTCTGTGCAAGATACGGAAGCGCCGATTGTCAAAAATATTCGGATTCCGCAGTTAGAGGCGACTCTGATTCCGGGCTGGTGGCATCATCCGGAAATAGACATTGAAGCGGATCTCTCCGATCAAGCCGGCGTCTGGCAAGGCTTCTTATTCAATAAATCCGCTGCAAACGCCTGGGAGGTTATTGCAGATACAACTTATCACGGGGTTTTGACTGACAGCGGTTATGTTTTCCCTGAAGAATCCCGCGTTCTCTTTCGTCAACATTTTTCCGATGGCTTTTATCGATTCCGGGTCGAAGCCAAAGATGCAACACATACCCCCGAAAGCTGTTTTGAAAATTTTCAATTAGATGGTAACGGTGGCGAACCCCAGCCTGACGATTTACCTCAAATTGAGATTCGTATCGATACGACGCCTCCCGAACGAGTCACTTTACAATGTGAGCAAACTTTAAACTCAATTAAACTTTCCTGGACAAGCTCAGCGGACTTGGGTGAAGGGATTGGATTAGAAGGATATTTCATATTAAGAGACGGGATTCGAATTGATTCCGTCACGGCAAAACAAACAACCTATGATGATACGATTTCTAACATTTCGGAAGATGTCCTGTTTACCTATCAAGTACAGCCATTTGATTCACTCGGCAATGTCCAAAAACAAGGCGGAACCTCACAGTGCCGGTTTATTGGAATCCCGGAAATTACAATGGTTCCCGAGCCGCAATTTTCTCCGGGCAATGTGAATCAAGTATGCTGGCGGGGATCGTCAAAGGTTAACGGTTATTCTGTCTTTATTGCAGAGGGTTGTGACTTTTCAAAATCTTTTGAGATAGCCGTTAATGATACTTGTTTTACTTTTACAGATTTAAAAGAAAGTATCCCGTATTGTTATTGGGTGAAGGGAGTGGATTTAGAACAACGGGTTATTTATTCCGATACGGTGCGGTCCATACAGGATGCGACTTTACCTGTCATTGCCCTTCTCGATGTGGAAGATAAAATTGTGTTAAACAAGCACAACTGGATTACACAACGGAATGTTCAATTGCACATCACTGCTGAAGATAAAACGCCCGGGGAGATTCGAATGGTTCAGGTCTTTATGCCAGATTCACAACTGGAGCTTACGGTCTCAAGCGAGTCAATAAATGAAACAATTCCTTTAACTTTGAATTTGGAAGAATGTGTTACTGGCGCTATTTCCGTCAGTGTTGTTGATGGCGCTGGCAACACAAGTATTGAGCAGACAATCGCAATCGTATTGGACGAAAGCCCTCCTCAGCCGATTGCCTCTTTGAGCTGCTTTCAACTAAACCAGATCAATGGCATTCAATTAGACTGGACGGAGTCGCGTGATTTGCCGAATTGCAGCGGCTTAGCCGGCTACCGGATTCTCCGTGACGACGTTGTGATCGATACATTAGGCCTGCATGTGTCGAGCTATGTGGATACCTTGTCAGCGATAACTCCCAGTAGTTTGTTCAGATATGCTGTACAGCCGTACGATTCTTTGGGACAACTTCAAAGCTTAGGTCAAACATCCACATGTGAATATGTCGGGCAAGCTCAAATTGAGGTAGATTCTCTTCCTCAATTTACGCCAGGCCAATCGACTCGAATTTGCTGGACTCTGTCACAATCTCTGGTACATGCGAAAGTTTATATCGACGAAGATTGTGACTCAGTGGCCGACGACTCCTTGGCTATTTCCAATCCCTTCCCAGCTCAGCATTGCCAGATTTTCGAAAATCTGCTGGACGGACAGGCGTATTGTTACTGGGTGACTGGTTTCGATGAGCAGGAGAGAGTTGTACAATCCAATACCGTCATGTCAATTCAGGATCAAACTGCTCCGGTTATTGAATTTCTCACGATTCAAGACAGTGATTCTGTGGATGGTAAGATCTGGGTGTTTGAAAGGGACATCGAGATAAATATTAAAGCCCGCGACAAGGCGCCTGGCGAAATTTGGAGGTACCAGATCATTGAAAACGGTCAGGAGGGCGAGGTCACGAATTTTGCTTTTTTTTCAACGGAGCAAAATCAGCCAATTCCTTACACTCTTCTGGCCTCAGGAAGCCAGCCCCGGCCTGTTAGGCTGGAGGTTCGTATTTTTGATGGCGCGAATAACCGGAGCAGCGAGCTCGGTGTTGATTTTATCTTTCAGGAAGGGATCCCTCGCATGTATGCTTTTCCGAATCCATTTAATCCGATGGCAAGAGACATTGTGATTCGGTTAGCCGAGACAGCAGAGGACGAAGTGAGAATTTACGATTTTTTTGGAAATTTAGTTCGAACTATTGTTGAGAAAGCAAATCGCCATGACTTTGTCTGGGATGGGCGTAACGGTAACGGTGAGATGGTGGCCAATGGTGGGTATATCTGTGTTGGGACAAGGACCCGTTCGACATTTAAAATTGGAATCATGAAAAAATTGTAGAGCCGATGTTGAGACTGAAACCGACAATCGTCACATTTTTAACCGTACTCTCCTTGTTTTTCGGATGTTTACATGCGCAAGAGAACGCCGGACAGGCAGGTGAATTTCTACGATGGGGAGCAGGCACCAAAGCTTTGAGCTTGGGTCGGGCTTTTACTGCGATATCTGACGACGCCAGCGCGCTTTATTGGAATCCCGCGGGTCTTTCTTCGCTCACAACAAGCGGGGGTGCATTCATGTTTATGCATGTACCGATGAAGGAGGGCGCTTCGTTGAATTATTTGGCCGGCGCGATTCCGATGCGTCTTTTTTTTACAAAGACGTCGCCACAAAACCGGGTTGTTCGATTGTTGCAAGATTTCAAATTTGGCTTGGGAATCTTGTGGCATTCATTGGGAGAATTTGAAATTTACGATGATATCGGAAGACTCGAGCCTCAGGCGGCTAATTCTGTGCTGGAATCGGCGCTTTATTTCTCAGTGTCGTATCCTTTGAACGGTATGATTGAAAAGTTGGGACTGGGCTCTTGGAAGAGTGCATTAGAAATCGGGCTGACTTCGAAGTTTATCCGCCAAGATTTGTTCGGTGCAGATGGGACGGCGACGGGCTTCGACCTGGGATTGCGATACGCACATCATTCCGGAATGTTTAGTTTGGGGATGACGTTGCACGACTTCAGTCAAGCGTCTCTTTCATACAATGAAAATATTGACGGAGACAAAATCCCTGCAACGGCTATATTAGGAGTTTCACTTCAACCGAAATTCTGGCGGTTTCGTGGACTAACCGTAGCATTCGATTACGGCATCATTCAGCCGTCAGCGCGCCGGCGCGATCTCATGTTCGGAGCAGAATATGATTTGTCATTCATTAATTCGGATATCCCGTTAAAACTGCGAGTGGGGATGAATTCAAACCATGAGTCGTTCACAATTGGGTTGAACTTTAGTCCTGAGCTTCTCCTTGGGCAGGATTGGGTGCCGCAAGGAGATGTGTCTTATTTAAACTCCAAAAGTGCTTTGAATGCTACCGGAACCAGTTACACGATTTCTATCGACCGAAATCCTTTTACAGCGAAGTATTGGTATGAACGGGGGATTGCGGAATTTTACAGTCCTCATTGCCAGAATTCAGACGGGATGTCCGGTAGTCTTTTGGCGCAGCGTTATTTTGAGAATGCTTTAAAAGCAGAAAATCCCGGGCCCCGGGCTTACCGCTTTGACGCTGCTCTCAGGATAGCTGATTTCGAGTTTTTTTCTGGTTTAGATAAAATAAGAAATTCGGACAGAGATAAGAAGATCGGAATATCTCCATCCGGAAATCATTTTCGAAATATCGCTTCCGGATATGAAGAAAAATCGTCAACATACTTATTAGAGGACTCCGGGAAAAAAGAAATCGACGCTGAGGCTTATTTCAATTCTTTTGTGTACTATGTTCAAAGTCTCATTTTGAGCGGTGCGTCTAAGAAAGCGGCCATGGCGTGTGTAGAGAAAGGGCTCTCCTGGGGAAAACGTATCAACATCCTCGATGAGGGTACGAATAGAAAATGGTATCCGGACCGTGTTGAGCTCTTGAGTTATTTGCATGCAATTGCATTAAGTGAGGATGATCAGTTCGAGCAAGCCGAAAAAGTTCTCCGAAGTCTCGGCAATAAGTCGTCAATAACAAAGTTTTTCTTAGCGCATCTTACATTTTTTGCAAAAGATTATACTGCGGTTGTGGAAATACTCAACGACGTCGACCTCAACGATACGATTTTCCCGGATCGAATTTTTTTGCCTCTCACCCGGGATTGTACTTTCGGCGACGAGATTCTTTTTCTTAAAGCCGCAGCGTTATACAAAATTGCACGGGGGAATGGCACAACAGATTATGTGGCGGAATTCGTGAAAATCCCCAGATTTTTTCCGGATTCGGATTTGGCAAAATTTCTCACAAATGACCAGGCGATTTTGCCACAAATGATATCCTACTATGAGATCGGGGATCGTGTCAAACTGCGATCTTTAATCGATCGTATCATCGAGACGTATCTTACGACTTTTTCGACAAGCACGTTGAAAGAGAAAGCGTATACGTATCGGTATAAATGACTTTGTAAAATTGCATAAGGGTTAAATAACGAGGTAAAGTTTATGGTTCTCCCAAGATTGAAAACCATCAGCAGCCGTGCACTGTTCTTTATTCTTTTGAGTTACTGGGGTCTGTCGAACGCATCAGCACAACCTGGTTATGAGATCCGGATAAAGGATATCAAGTACTTGCAGTTACATAAGAACTGGCTTTTAATACCTACTTATGCTGATTTGCGTTTGGAATGGGAATTATTGAACAGAGGGCAGCAAACAGAAGATATGGACACTCGCGACGCGTCTCATGTCTCTGCCTTCACGTACCAGGTCTATCTTTATGAAGAAAATTTGGAGTCAGAGCCTCTTGTGAGAGAGGTTCGCGGCCGGCACCATACGGATTATCTCAAAAAAAGGGTCGGAACGAAGTTGATTTTCAAGATAAGGGCGCTCGCTTCCAATTCTATGCTCGTGGCGGAATCGGCGCCGGCTACGGTCGTCATTGGAAAACCCGAAAGCGGAATCATCGATGCATCGACAAGCCAGAGAAGTTTGGGTTATTACTTGCATCCCGGGAGATGGCAACTGCTTGCGGTCGGGAAGCCGGAAATATACGATCAGTCGACCCAATTAGGAAAAACAGCGTTTATGTTTTTGTCAATAAGTACCATGTTAAGTCTGCTTGTTTTGTTGTTTTTTTCCATTCGCACGCTCTATTTAGGAAATATTTTCCCGTATCGGCGTTCGAAACGAAACCTGTTGTGGTCTCTTTCATTAAGCTGCGATAATTCTTATCACAAGCGCTTGACAAATAAGTTTAAATTTATATTAAATGCCTGGGAAATGATCGCTACGACAAGCCGAGGGGTTGCTGATAATGCGACAAAAAATATTCCAACTGGGTTAAGCGCAACTGAAAAGATGGCCACTGTGGATGTGGCCTGCATGGAATATTGGACGTTAGATGGGGATAAAGCCATCAGTACGATTACAGACATCATTTCTTTTCCCGATGAAGAGCGGTTAAACGGCAGAACCAAGCCTGACGATCTGCTAGCGGAATTGGTCATCAAAATCGAGGATTGCTTTCATCCATTGATTTCAAAAAACGGCAATGAGCATACACTCCAAACCCCAACCTCCGATATGCAAGAGCTCATCGATGAGATTTACGAGCCTGTGGTAAACGAGAACAAAATCACTTCAAGAATACGGCGGTGGGTTTTACGAAAGGGCGTTTTCGATATGAGAAAAGGTTTGGAACCCTTTCCGACCAGCAAAATCATTCAGGCAGGATTGGAAATTCACAGGATGAACGGTTATCGCTGGCTCAAACCTTCGGAGGAGGTTAAACGGGCTTTCGAGAATCGCGCCTCAATCGAAATTGAAAATCTCAGAAGGAAATCGAGAATCGACTGGTTTTGGAATTATGCAGCCTTGGCCCCCCTGATCGGGTTGTTCGGAACGGTCACCGGAATTACATTTGCATTCCAAGAATTAGGCCAGACCGCGATGACCGGAAATTTTATGAGTACGATTCATCAGTTGAGCAATGGCATATTCGAGGCGTTATGGACAACCATTTTCGGCATAGCCAACGGGATTGTGTTTCTCTTAGTCTACTATTATTTCAAATACAAACTTGACTGGATTTATGCAAAGTGGGAAGAAATCTACATAACCATCACGGAAAAATTATAGAATGGCCTTTCAAAGAAGAGCAGAGGACAACCGTACAATCGAGTTCACGAGTTTGATCGATATTGTTTTCCTGTTGCTGATTTTTTTTCTGATTTCTTTCGGCTTTTCCTTGCCGGGGCGGGGATCGGACACACGAAATATTTCACAAATCGCCCTACCGGAGACGCATGTCGAGCGAACAGTTGTGCACGAGGATATTCTTGAAAACTTGATGATCCAGATCGTACCGGACACGAATCAGTTCGCTCTCTCCCGGCGTGTCTTTGTGTTGTGGCCGGCATTGGAGGGCCCACGAAAAATCTCAGTAGATCAGGCCTTTCGAAACGCGCTGTCGGATTCGACTTTTGCTCTCTATCCGGATAATTTTTTAAAACTCTCTCAAGAGACATTTCAGGATCTTGATGCAAGTAAACTCATTACGCAATCTATCAAAAAATATATTGAATTGCGAAGGCTCCACAACAAAGACTCACATTCCGTTTTGGAAATTAAAGCGGAAAAAAACACCAGATACAAAATTCTGAGTTTTATCATGGACCAGTGCAGCTCCTACAAGGAGGCGATTCCTCAACTCATCATTCGAACGATGTCGTAGTCATGGATCAAGTATGGCCTTTCGAAAATTAAAGCAAGAGAACCGCAGACTGACGTTACTGTCTTTGATCGATCTCATTTTCATCCTTTTGATTTTTTTTGTCATCACCAGTGTGATGGTACGCATGACAACCGGGGAGACCAATCTTTACATTCCAACGCCCAAAAATGAGCCTGGGGAAGCACAGGTTTTGATTCAAATTATCGACGAGGACAGTTATTTATGGCTGGATCATACTGCAATTGACACGCTTAGGCAGTATGAACACCGCCTCAGAGACCCTGAAGATGACGCTGAGAAAATGCGACTTCTTTTGCAGAAAATGACGCTCGATCAGAAAGGACTCGAATCACGGTTGAAAACGATGCTAAACATACGCAGCCGGTCTAAGAGTAAGGAGTATTTTGTTTTGATTCGATGTCCTGACAATTCACCTTATTTTTTAGTGACAAATATCTTAGAAAAATTCATGGATAACCCTTATTTTGAATACGGATGCGTCTCCGGCGCATTAGAGGATCTCCTCAACAGTAGAAATATTTATATCAAGGATAACATACTTCAGATTGATTTTTAATATGGCTTCAAAGATAAAAAAGCTAACAATATTTTTCTTTAAAACCCTATTTATGCTAGGTGCTTTGATTTTGCTTTACCGGCAGATTCAATTAGACAACATTCCGGCGGCTCAGAAGCGCATCCCGTATTGGGTTGAACACGAAGAAATCCCGGTCCCGAGGCGGCCGGGTACAAAAAGCATTCGTATTGTCGGGCCTCCGGTAAAACGTTTGAAGTTTCAAATAGATTTTCGCCGCAACCCAGCGCCTCTGGATTGGAACCGCTTGCAGCTCATCGATATGCGCGCCGATGTCATGGTCGAAGGCATCATCGATACGGAGGGAAATTTTACTCTTCGCAGGATCAATGACCGCGGCCACCCGGATGCCGGTCGCTATATTAAAAGTGTTCTGAATACCTGGAAATTTCTTCAGTACAAAACCGGCTCTATCCGCTACTATTTTAACGTTCCGACAAGCGTTGAACACATGAAGGTACAGGTCGATTTAAGAGGGTTGAAAAAAAATCCCAAGTTTGTGCAGCAATACGATAAAGTTGTCGACGGCATGATCTATTACTTCAATGGGATCGACAATAACAGTATCACCTTGATCTACTAACATAACGCGGATGAACCGCAATCCGATAGGACTCCAACGGATAGAAACAAGCTAACGGATGATATTTTTATAACTTGACCCGTCGAAGTTGGAACCAAAAAGGATTACAAAAATTCAGCCAAAAGAATATCGCTGTAACTTACACAATAGCGTTATTTTCAGCCACAGCTAAAAATGTCTTGCCAAAAAATAACAGGATTTGACCATTCAGGTACTCATGATGAAGACAGTCATCCGATTCAGACGAAGCCTTTGTTGGGTAATTTTCTTAGAGATGTTTATCTCTACAGGATATGCGCAAGATTTCTTGCCCGGCATTCACCTCTTTAATCGTACACAATACGATTCCCTTATTTCCTATACAACGAAATTTATTCCCGCACATCCCGGCGAAGAGGGATTAGCCAGATATTTTCTCGCAGAGAGTTATTATAACAAAGCTTTGGACGAAGTGGATGCGCAACAGGCAAAGCGCTTGTTGCTGCTTGCACGCACTGAATTTGTTCGCGCCCAGGACGATCGCCAATTAAAAATTGATTTTGGCGAATATTACGAAATGTCAGGCTACAAGCTTGGATGGTGTATATACCGCTTGGCAGAATTCGATCCAGAACCGATTTCTCGCTTGCAGCAGGCCTATACTGAGTTTACAAAAGCGGCTTCTCAAAGCTCAGAGACGATAAAAATTCAAGCCTATTTTATGGCGGCTGAATGTAAAATCAAAGAAAGCTTGAGCCGTTTTTACCACATCGCTGACGATGGCGTGAGTGCGGAGATTGTCGAACAGAATATGCGTTCTTTTGCCGACGCCGAGAATGCGTTGGATCATGTTATCGCAACCAAACCATTTTCGGAGCTGCACGTCATTGCTCAGATTAGGAAAAAGACTTTGAATTTTTATCGGGGAAAATTTTACGCTGCAATCGGGAAAGAAATGATCCGGGCAGATGAGCATGAAGCTGTAAACACAGCACAGACATTTTTCAAAAAGGTGAGATACGATTCCCTGCTTCTCGAGAAAACGGACAACATAAGTCGATTCCGAAATCATATTTCTTATCTCGAGATGAATCGGTTTCTGAATCAATATTTACTCTCCCCAAGTGAATTAGTCTCCCATGAGTTTCAGCGCGAGCGGAATGCGTTGAGGTCGACCTCTTTTTCCGTCGAAGCTTGGTTCAGAGAAGCAAATTTAATCCAAGGCCGTTCTCGCTTCATAACGTCAAATGGCTTGCAAGCCGCTACTCAGGCGTATTTCACCGCAACGGCTCTCCCCGAGTCTTTTTATTGGCTGGCACAATTAGAGATGATCAACGGACATCCGGATGACAGCAATAAGCATTTCCTGAAATTTATCGATTTACTCTCGAACAGAAACGCTCTTGATTTTAGAGAAAAGGTTTTATTGAGCGACGCCCATTATAAAAGAGCGCTTTTAGATTTTGAGCAGTCCTATTTGAAGAATGCGATGGGAAATATACGCCGTTTAGATGCGCAGTTAAGGCAATCCCCCTCATGGAGCCGTGTCGTCAGGAAAAACCAGGGCCTACTCAAACTGTTGTTAGACTTCATTTTGATTGTTGACCACGACCGCCTGTGGGATGAAGTGTTAACCGGCACGGATACGGAGAAACTCGATCAAGCGTTTAAAGCTGTGGAATTTCTTCTGCCCCGGGCTGCTTTGAATATCGGAATAACACGTCAAAAATATCTTTCACTTTTGAAGCGAATCTTAGTTGCAACCGGCGATAATAGAGTGGATAAAACACGCTTTTTTACCGGAATTGTGAGAACCCTGGAAGCAGAAATTCAGCCGCGAATCGATGAGAAAGTATTAAAGTTTAGACGTGCGGCAGATTTACTGCGCTCAATTCGAAGCAGCTTTGATGGCAAAATAGAAGCGGAATATATACGGGGTGTGTGCCTTTTTTTCGCCGATGAGCTCGATCAGGCGGAGGTGCTTTTTAAATCCTTGATCAATCAAGAAAACTACTTGCGAGCCGTTTTTTATCTGGCGGAGATCTGCCGGGCCAAGGGCCAGGGGCTGGCTGCAAAACGATGCTACAAGGTGATTATTGAGAAGTTCCGGGGAGTGAGCGATGAGCACAGTGAGTTTTGGCTGCAAAATGCTCGCGCTGGTATTGCTGCATGTGATGATGATGGCAAGATGGAAATTCTGGCGGATGTGGCGTTTGAAAACGTGGAGTACCAGCCCGCTCGACGAACCGGAAGATTGTATTACGAAACCCTTGCCAACGAGCGTTTTTTAGTTCAGAAGAATTTACGTCAGAGTGTAAACTGGTTGATGAAATTCGGTTTACCACAGAAAGAATTCTATGTTTCGAAACATAAAATCGCCGGTTCGTTGTTTGCCAAAGAAAATATTTTCGATGATGTAACCCCGATTGACGAGAAGCGGGGACCGGTGACCGCGTCATTAACACTGACTGTTTATCTGCCGAAGGGCGCCGATCCCGGCCTCGATGTGCGATTAGAGCAGGAAAAACTGCTTGCTTCAGATTCTGAAAAACGGGCGCACGTTTTTGTGAAACATAAGATACCGCTTGATACCGAGTATGAGCTGACGATTCGAAATCAAGATTGTTATGTTTCATTTGAGCGGATCAGATTTGAAAAGCCTGGAGAAAATAACAGAACCGTTTTCTTGAGCAAGCGTCTTTTCTATAGCGCCGCATCGAAAACTCAAGATACGCAAATCGTCTTTTTGCAGACACAGCGACCACGTTGGGATCACAATATGATATTAAATATCATTCCGGAACAAAGCCAGGACTCTGAACTGTTAAGAGATTTTTCCGGATATTATCAGCTCCGCGATTGCGCTTATGATAGAAAGGGGAGACGCATTCTCGCTGTCAACTCTGAGAGCAACACTATTTGGACCTATAATGAAGAAAATTCGAGTAAGAGGATCGGTGAGCTGCCTGTACCTGCAATAACTTTCAACAGTCCCGAAGGTGTGGCTCTGGACTCAAAGGGAAATATATTCATTACTGATTGGGGCAATCACCGAGTCGTGGTACTCGATGAAAAGGGTGGAGTGTTTCAAACCTTTGGCCGTTTTGGCCATAATGATAAAATGGACTCCGGTCAACCGGTGAAATTCACCTTCCCTACAAGAGTCGCGGTGGCAGAGGATCGTGAGGGTATTGAGGTAGATCAGAAAATATTTTATCGTGAGACCTACCTTTATGTAGCGGATCAAAACGGTGTGCACATCTGCACGTTGGATGGCATTTATTTAGACACAGTTATTTCGCCATCGAAAAAGTTTCAATGGGGGGCCTTCTATGGTATCCGGCTGTCAGGTTATGGAGAAAAATCT
>JBHHWX010000077.1:0-16409 GCA_046756745.1 bacterium
GAAATAAAAGTCAAAACTATTCACAAGATGTCTCCACAATCGCAGCAACACGACACCCTGAGGTTGGAGCAACTCATTGACCTTGCCGCAGTTCTCAGTCAGCAGAATTATTTCAAGGAAATTGTGCGACTGGTCGCAGAAAAGGCTTCGCATTTGCTGAATGCTGAAGTCGCCATCATCAGGATGGTCAATCCGCGTACCCGGCAAACCGTAAAAACCATTTACAGAGAAGGTTTTGAGGATAATCATAACCGCTGCAACGATATGGTGAGGCGTCAAGTTAGCGGGTGGCTTTTGAAATACAAACGACCTTTACTGTCTGCGGATATCAAGAAAGATACCCGGTTCAAGAGTGTGAGTTGGGATGATGCGCAGGTCAAGTCGGTTCTGGGCGTTCCCTTGCAGATAGAGGGCATCCGGATCGGTTCGCTGATTCTTTTGAATAAAGGCAAAAAAGGTAAATTTGATGAGTCGGATCTTTCTTTTTTAACCAACATTGCACTTATAGCTGCCCCATATTTACGTAATGTGCAAAAAATTCAGCGCTATTTTGAGACGCCACTACCTGAAGCAGCGCTTCTGGCCAAATACGAACCTCTGGGTCTGTTTGGAAAGAGCAAACGGTTTCTGGAGTTGCTGCAAGCTGTTGAAGCGGCGGCTCGCTGCGATGTGCGGGTGTTGCTGGAAGGACAGAGTGGCACGGGCAAGGAATTGCTCGCGCGGGCCATTCACCAATTCAGTGCTCGCAAACAGCATCCGTTCGTGGCTATTGATTGTGGCGCCATTCCTGAAAATCTGCTGGAAAGTGAATTGTTTGGTTATGTTAAAGGCGCTTTTACCGGGGCGATTCATGACCGCCCCGGCTTGATAGCCGAAGCCCATGGCGGCACGTTGTTTATGGATGAAATCACCAATCTTCCCTATGACATGCAAGCGAAATTGCTGCGAGTGCTGCAAGAAGGAGAAGTGCGAGTGCTCGGCAGCAATAAACCTCGCCAAGTTGATGTGCGCTTCATTTCGGCTTCGAGCAGCTCCCTGCGCACATTGGTGGATCAGCGGAAGTTTCGGGAAGACCTGTTCTATCGTCTCCATGTCTACCCCATTCATGTCCCCACGTTGAATAAACGCCGGCAAGATATCCCGTTACTCGCACATTATTTTCTCAATAAATTTGCCCGTCAACAACAAAAGCACGCAGAGACTTTTCACGGGGCCATTCTCGATTTTATGCAGCAGCGAAAATGGTCAGGTAATATACGGGAATTGGAAAATTTTGTGGAACGGCTGGTTACTCTGGCTTCTACTGAAATGACGGTTTTAGATCTTAAAATCCTTCCTCGTGAATTTCAAAAAGAATTCAAAAAGCTTACACCTGAGCAAGAATCACCATTGCGTAAATCCCTGCAGGAAAGTCTGGCTGAATCCGAAGAACAACTTATCCGGCAAGCGTTGCTGGAAAATGATTGGAAGCAAAGAAAAACCGCCCGTGTCCTTCAAATCTCCGAAGGCGCCCTGCGTTACAAGATGGACAAGTTGGGGATTGAGAAGCCAGTGACGGACGATGTTGAGCGTTAACGACGCATCGGGCAAAATTGAGCTAATATTTCGATTACATAGTGATTGACCGAAAACGGAGTTTTTTGCTGTCTTTGCGAGCGTTTCTCAGCGAAGCAATCTCCGTCTTAGGCACGGCAGGAGATTGCTTCGGAAAAAACCGCCTTGCAATGACAGGGCGTCAGATGAGTTTTCGGTCAACCACTAAATAAAATCCTTCTGCGTTAACATCTTCGCAGTTACTCTCAGTAAAAACAACCGCTCTTTTTTTGCGTAAATTTCTTCGCAAATCTGTCGGTTCTTCTGACACGATCAACCTATGATTCTGTGTGGCTCTAAGTTTTAGTTTTTCAGATAATAACCTCGCTTTCAACCTGCCTCGATTTATCTGGCACATCCTTTGACACTTTAATCAGTACCGTTTCATCTAAGTTGTAAGAAGACGCTGACCTTTTTCCCAAAAGGCCTGCTCCAAGCTTGCCAAAAGGTTAGCGTCTTTCTTTAATTTACGACCGGTCGAAGGCGCTTTCATGAAAAAGGTCAGCAACTTAGAGTACACACGAACATGATTCTCAAGAAAAGGAGGGAACCCAAATGGAATTACCGGATATTCAGTTCAAGCCGATTGCACGAAAGTTAGGGATGATTCTGTTATTATGGAGCATCTTAAATACCCCAGGCGAAGGTTCTCCGCTTCCTAAAAAGGACAAGCTCGTACAACATATTTGTGCATTTAGTTTCCTCTGCTTCAGGCCAGAAAATAACGAAAAAACTTTTTTGGAAGTCTTCTGTCAAATTCCGACAACTTCGCTGCAACTGGTTCAATCCAAGAACCATTACTTAGGCCGGTATCAAATATCTATGGCCCTATATGATCTTTCCGAAAATCAAGTCATTGGAGAAAGTTTTATCGATTCAATTAAAGTGAAAAAGGTTGACAGGGTGAGGTCGCCGAAATTAGTTCGTTTTTCCTTTCTGATTGTCCCAGGCGATTACCAAGCACAAATGAGGGTGGTCGATCTAGAAACCCAGCGATATGTACAGATTAACAAAAATATACACATCCCGGATTTTAGTGAATCAACACTCAGTCTCAGCGATCTTCAAATGGCCGCTTCAATAACGCCGAGTGCAGAATATAATATTCTGGTAAAAAACAAGAGGATGATTGTACCTAACATTCCAAGAATTCTTGGTTCCGGATCAAATGATTTGACCCTCTACTCGGAAATATATAATCTGCACTACGATTCTGAAGCGACGAACAAGGATTTTATTGCGACCTATACTATTCTAAACGAACAAGGGGATGAAGTTAAGTTCGAAGAATTTCGCTATCAAAAACCCGGGAAGTCAAGTTTTATAACTGCTGGCATTTCTGTTGCAGAGTTGACATCGGGGCAATATGAGTTGATTCTACAAGTGAAGGATCTGGACAGTACTCAAATTGCCAGAACGTCCACAAATTTTCTCATCATCAGGCCAAATCTGGATCCTAAAGTTTATTCAGAGCTGTTAGCAAAGGCCTTTGCCGGGAGTGAACAATTCTGACAGCACCATTCGTTCCCTCCTTTCGCAAACCTATCGTATCCCACATCTTTCGCTGAGGCCGGCTGACCCGCCCCGAATCAAAACTCGTGGCTCATAGCTAAAGTCATCTAAAGATGACTGAGCCTGGTTGAGTAAGGCCGGAGATAGTCGGCTTCAGCCGACTTGAGCTATGAGCCTGAAAATTAATTTTCAGGCGTTTTGGCGTCCGGCCTCAGATAACCCTCCCCGCAAGTCCCCCCTCACGAAATATTTGAAAATATCCTAAAAAGATTTACTTATTTTCAACATTTTGATGGTATATATATTCTATGGTTAACATATTCAGGTCACATATGACTCGAAAATGACCAGACCCACAGGGGGATCCCACCTTGAGTCGAATCGTGCAAGGGATAATTACATCATTTTGGAGAATGGGATTTGAACAACCGGAATAGGATAAAAAGAGGTCCATTTTTTCATAAAGCGATTGGGAGTCTCGCACTCCTTTTCAGCATCTTATCGAATCAAAATATTTATAGCCAGCAGATCATTCGCGGGCCGTATTTGCAAACCGGGACTCCAACAAGCATTATTGTGAAATGGCGTACAGACGACTCGACCACCAGCGTAGTTCGTTTTGGACCAAGTCTCAACACTCTTGACAGCGCTGTTTTCGATACAACACGGACCACGGAACATGAGGTTAAACTGATCAATTTGACTGCGGATAGCAAGTACTATTATTCTGTTGGAACGGGGGCTGCGGTTTTAGCCGGAAACGACTCCGGTTATTATTTTATCACCTCGCCTCTGCCGGGGCAACAAAAGCCCACTCGAATTTGGATATTAGGCGACTCCGGAACGAAAAACAACAATGCTCGTGCTGTGAGAGATGCCTATTACAATTTTACCGGAGATCGTCATACGGACCTGTGGTTAATGTTGGGAGATAATGCCTATGGCAAAGGCTCGGACGAGGATTACCAATTGGCTGTTTTTGAAAATATGTACGAGGCCATGCTGCGCACATCCGTTCTTTGGCCAACATTGGGGAATCATGACGACAACACAGCCTCCACACCCGGGCCGTATCCTTATTATGATATTTTTACCTTACCCACAAACGGAGAAGCCGGCGGTTTGGCCTCTGGCACAGAAGAATACTATTCCTTTGATTATGCCAATATTCATTTCGTCTGCCTGATTTCAGCAACCAACGCTTTACGCGAGCTCGACAGTCCCATGTGGGTCTGGCTGCAAGAAGATCTCGCTGGGAATACAGCGGACTGGACCATCGCCTTCTGGCATCATCCGCCTTATAGTAAGGGGAAACACAACTCAAACAGCGATGGCGAGCTCATTGAAATGCGCGAGCATGCCCTTCCGCTTTTGGAAGACGCCGGCGTCGACTTGGTGCTTGGCGGGCACAGCCACTCCTATGAACGTTCTTTTCTTGTAGACCGGCATTATGGAAAGTCTTGGACCTTAGCGGATAGCATGATCGTCGATGGCGGAAACGGTCATATCGATGGCGACGGAGCTTACCACAAACAAACACTCGGTTCCGCGCCCCACGAAGGGGCGGTTTTTATCGTCGCCGGAAGCTCGGGAAAAATTCAAGGCGGAAGCGGTTTTAACCACCCGGTGATGGTCACCTCCTTGAAAGTATTAGGCTCGCTTGTGATAGATATTCTCGGGAATCAACTCGACGCCAAGTTCCTCGATAAAGATGGCGTGATTGAAGATTATTTTACTATCACGAAAGGAGCGGAACCAACCGCACCGGCCACGAAGCTCATTAACATTTCCGGAGAAGGTCAAAGCGCTCTTGCCGGCTCTCCCCTGCCCCAACCTTTTGTTGTTGAGACGCGGGATGACAGCAACCGCGTCGTCCCGGGTACGCCGGTTACATTTGAAATCACATCCGGCGGGGACTCGCTATCAAACAGCCAGCCGCAGCTCACGAACGCCGAAGGCCGGGCCGAAGCCCGCTTGATTCTCGGAGCGACGCCAGGAATCACAACCGTCGCCGCGATTTCTGAAGGGTTATCCGGCTCCCCGGTTGTTTTTACTGCAACGGCTATCCTTCCCGCCCCTCCGGAGATTTCCGTCACACCCGCCAATCAAGATTTTGGCACGGTCGTCGTCGGCGACAGTTTAACGAAACCGCTCTTAATCGCCAACTCCGGAGAAACCGAATTAAGCATCACAAGTTTACAATTCTTCGGAGCAGACTCTGCTGAATTCGAACTGTCCGGCTCGTCTTTACCCTTGTTCATGATATCGGACAAGGACTCTGCCAATCTTTACGTTAAGTTTGTGCCTGTTTCGGAAGGTTCAAAAACAGCCGTTCTCCGAATAGTCAGCAATGCCGCGAATGCGGATACTGTGCAAGTGCGGGTTTCGGGCGCCAGCGTCCAGCCGGAAAACATACCCCGGTTTGCGCCAACAATCAGCACAACTCGAACTACGAATGACGCCGACGACCCGGCAATATGGATTCATCCGGCCAATCCAAGCAGAAGCGTGATTATTGGTACGGACAAAACCGACGGTATTTTCGTTTGGGATTTAAACGGCGCCCTATTACAAAGCATCACCCAAGGGTCGAAAGTCAATAATGTCGATGTTCGACAGAACGTCTCTTTCGGAGGTGAAACCGTGGATATTGTCGCGGCCAATTTACGCAATGCAGGTAAATTGGCGGTATTCACGGTGAACCCCGATTATACCGGTTCCGATGTTTTAACCCAAATAGCAGACGTCAACAGCAGCAATAACGACATCCAAAAGGACAGCTACGGTTTCGGTTTGTACAGGCATGAACCGGACAGCTCGCTGTATGTTTTCGAAAGGCCCAAGCGTCGTGGTGAAATTCGACAATACCTCATCAGCAGGGATAGCACAGGTTCCAGCGTGCTGGTGACCTCAGTTCGAGATTTGAATTACCAGGGCGGGACTGCCGAGGGATTCGTCGCAGACGATATGCACGGCTTTTTATATGTTGCTGAAGAAGACTCCGGGGTTCATAAATACTATGCGGAGCCGGACATGAGTCCGGAGCCCATTGCTTTTTTTGCATCTGGCGACGGCATCCGATCGGACAGAGAAGGGTTAGGGTTGTATTCCTGTGATGATGGCAACGGATATCTCATTCTTTCCAGTCAGGGGAATTCGACGATTAAAATTTATGAACGCCAAGGAGATAACCGCTTTGTCAAAACCATCATCGGCCTGGATGAAGCGGGCAACGCAGACTTAGGGACAGACGGTCTCGACGTCACGTCGTATTCCGGCGCGCCCAATCTCCCGAGTGGATTTCTGGTCGTACATGATCAGGGCGGCAAACGTTTTCATCTCTATGACTGGGCTCAAATCGCTGGAGAGGAATTAACCATCTGTTTCGACGGCAGGGTCGAAATACCGCGGCCCCGGATCAAGTCTTCCACCACAGCGCTCGACTTTGGTGAAGTTTTTCTCGATAGCAGCGTCACCCGACATCTCTATATCGGCAATTTCGGCGATGCCCCCCTGGCGATTACAGAGGCGCTCTTTGTCGGCGAGAATGCAAGTGAGTTTGCTCTTACCTCAGGGAAAGGACCGATGTCCATTCAAACCGGCGACTCGGTACAGGTTGCCTTAGATTTTACACCTGTTTCAGAGGGCGAAAAAACCGTTATACTCAGATTCCTCAGCAATGACCCGGATCTCGGGCAATTGGACGTGAGTTTATTTGGCACGGGTAAGATTCAAATGGCAGTGTCTGTCGATGAAGGCCAGAATCGTCATGTTCCGAAAGATTTTGCGCTCAAGTCCAATTATCCCAACCCTTTTAATGCAGAGACCACGATTGTTTACGACCTGCCAAAGGAATCAGAGGTCAAACTCGATATTTATGATTTATTAGGACACCGAATCCGCAACCTGGTTAACCAAAGAGAAACCGCCGGCACGAAAAAAGTACGCTGGAACGGTCAAGATCAGAGCGGTCGTACCGTCAGCTCCGGCATATATTATGTAAAAATGGAGGTTGACTCAGGGAGTTTCGTGAGGAAGATCACCTTATTGAAGTAATACAGCGTTGGATTTATGGATGACTGGAAGTCCATGAATGTTTTCTTAGCGAAGGCGTCCCGCTGTGCGGGTTTACCTCCGACTCGGCGCCCAAAAACCCCTCGGCGAGACGCCTTCGGGAAGTGATTTTGGACTTTTCGGCCAAGCTTCTAGCGTAAAATTACGCATGAATTCACTACGCTCATCACATCTTTGATCAGCATCCAGGGAGGCTCCGATGCGCACGGTTTTAGGGGGTGTTTGCGCTCCGATTATTTTTCATGTTCTTCTTTTCTTGACAAGTCTCAATGCCCAAAGTAAAGACATTTGGCTGAGTCATGACGAGTTGATGCAACGGCCGAACACCGGGCCGTCATGGGAAAACCTTCTCAACGCAGCCGAAGCTTTAGACACAACAAGAGTTCAGGGCGGGCACGCCAGCGTTCACGACGTCACTACTATGGCAGCGGCATTGGTTGCCGAACGCTTAAACGATGACATCCGCCGGCAAAAAGTCGTGGATGCTATTGATGCAGCGATTACGCTCAATATTGAAAACGACGGCAACTCTCTTTCCTTAAGCCGGTCTGTTGCCGGCTATATTCTCGCCGCCGATCTCATCGATCTCAAAAACGTCGCGCCGGCTGTCGACGCACGCTTCCGGATCTGGCTGGAACATGTGATTTATGTTTTAAAACTCGATAATGCCACCCAAGTCGAAAAACACGAACATCGCGGCAACAATCATGGTACGCAAGCCGGGGTCGGTCGTATCGCCGCGGCAATATATTTGGACAAAATCAATGACCTCAACAGAGCGGCGCTGGTTTTTCAAGGCTGGCTCGGCGACAGCTCAGCCTACCGAGGTTTTAACTGGGGCGATCTCTGCTGGCAGCTCGATCCGAATCATCCCGTTGGTATTTTACCGGCAGGAGCGAAGAAACTCGTTGCCAATGCTTTGCGCGACGTCGATGGCGTTCAACCTGACGACCAGCGCCGGGCAGGCTGTCCTGATGAAGAAGTGAGCTGGCCGCCGAGAACAGACACCCACGTTTGGGGCGGTCTGCAAGGCGCCATCGGTCAGGCCTATCTACTGTCTCGGCAAGGTTTCGACGCCTGGAGCTGGGGAAACCAAGCCGTACTTCGAGCCGTTGCTTGGCAGCAGGATCCTCTTCGAGGCAATGCGCCGGCAAAAGACGACGATGTTTGGAGCTTAGCGCTTATCGATCAGGTTTACGGAACAAATTATTGGAGCGGCTATCCCTCTGATCCCGGCAAACAAGTGGGCTGGACAGATTGGACTCATGGGGGCAGAAAATCGACTCTGTTCGGCGTCCGTGTTAACATCGATGGACGCGGCCAGGTTGCGTATGACCTCCCGGGTCCCTACACCCCGGGTACTGTGGTGCAGCTCCATGCCGTACCGGCGCCTGGCTGGATTTTCGTTGGATGGGATGAAGATATTCTGAGCATAAAGAATCCTGCACCGCTTGTAATGGATAGCATCAAGGAAGTCACGGCGATCTTTTCCGAAGAAGCACAAACCGGCATCGTGTCGCCCATCGTGAGCACAACTCCCTCACCCAGCAAAGCCGACGACGCGGTCATCTGGGTTCATCCGACTAAGCCGGAAAAAAGCGTTGTTATCACCACAGATCGCAACAAAGGAGTTTTTATATGGGATATGGCCGGAAACGTGCTGCAAAACCTGCCGCAGCAAACAAAATCATACAACATCGACTTGAGGCACAACGTCGTACTCGGCTCGCAATTGGTTGACGTTGTCGCATTGAATATGAGACAAGTAGGTAAACTCGCCGTTTTTATTGTGAATCCCGATTACACAGCATCCGACGTATTGATTCAAATCGCGGATAGCAACAGCGCCCAAAACAATGTCCAGCGTGAAACCTGGGGATTCTGTTTATATAAACGCCCTTCTGATAACACACTTTACGCCTTTGAAAAACCCAAACGCGGTGGTATCCTGCGACAGTATCGCATTCAGGGCGATGGCCATGGAGGTGTTTTGATCACCCCGGTTCGGGATTTGAACTACTCCGGCGGCAGGGCAAAAGGGTTGGTTGCAGACGATCAGTTAGGTTTCCTATACGTTGCTGAAAGCAGCCGTGGAATCCACAAATTTCTGGCATCACCCGGACAAAGCGGGGATCCTGTTTCCTTCTTCGCAAAAGAAGACGGCATCCTGCCAGGGCGGAATAGCCTCACGTTGTATTCCTGCAGCGACAGCACCGGCTATCTCGTATTAACCAGCACAGGAAATTCAACGCTTAAATATTACGAACGATATGGGCAGAACCGGTTTGTCAAAACTGTCGTGCCGACGGATCCTTTCGGCAACCTTGAAATTCTGAGTGTTGCGGTAGCGGCAACATCTTCGTTTGCCGGCCCCACTTTTCCGCAAGGGTTACTGGTCGCTCAGGACGACATAACGGAACAATTTCATTTTTACGATTGGTCTGATGTCGCCGGACTCGATTTGGTCACCTGCGTCGATGGAGAAATCCCTCCGCTGCCGAATCTTGTTATCCAGCCGGATTCATACAATTTCGGCAGGGTCGAAATTCACACCACGATAACGAAAGCTTTTACAGTGATGAACACCGGCGTCGCCGATCTCGCTGTAACCAGTACCCGACTTATCGACAACGAGAATGACGAAATGTCTATCGTTTCTGGCGGCGCGCCGTTTATCGTATCTCCAAACCATTCACTCGATATTGAGGTGAGCTTTAACCCGGCGGCAATCGGCAGAACCCAAGCGGATTTACGGATACGTACCAACGACCGTAACCGGAGTCTGATCGACATCAATATCACCGGAACGGGCTTCATACCGAGACCCGAAATCCGGGTCGCTCCGGACGCGGTCGATTATGGACCGGTCGTAGTCGGAAGCACGGCCACCCAAGCCCTCATCGTGAAAAGTAGCGGAAACATCAATCTCGAAATCAACAACATCGAATTCGTACAAGGAAATGCGTCTTCTTTCTTTTTAGAGAGTCCGTTTCAACCTTTCAGCATTGCTCCCGGAGATTCGCAAACCATCGACATCGATTTTAAACCACATTCGGAAACCAACGAAAGCATTGTCCTGAAAATCTCGAGCAATGATTTGACTCGCAATCCCTATTCGGTCAACATCACCGGCAGCGGCTTTGTGCAGCGACCGGCGATTGTCGTAGAGCCGTCAGTATTCGACTTCGGCCCGGTCCCGCTCGATACCAGCGCTCTTCAAAACTTCGCTGTTTTCAACGCCGGCACAGCCGACCTCAGCATCTCGGCAATCACGCTCACTGCCGGAAACAACGATCTCTTTAGTATCGGCGCCACAACCCTGCCCCTTATCCTGACTCCCGGAGATACTCATTTTATCCAGATCACGTTTCAGCCGGCATTAGAAGGGCATACCGGCACAACCCTGCGTTTCGAAAGTAACGACGCCAGCCATAATCCGGTCGACGTGGCAATTTCTGGCAGCGGAGTGATCCCGGCGTTAAAAACGAAAACCTTTCCTCCCTCGGATGACGCTTATGTCCGTTCTAATAGAGCGACAACACTCTTTGGAGCAAAACCGACGTTATTCGTACGAAAAACGCGCACCAGTGAATATCGCTCGTATTTGAAGTTTGTGGTCAACGGGTTAACCGGCGCCGTTCGCCGGGCGACCTTGCGAATATTCGCGTTCGATCTCAGCGACGACGGCGGGACAGTCCACCTGGTAGCAAACGATTTCGAAGGAACATCGACGCCGTGGACCGAGGCCGGCATAAACTGGCAAAACGCACCGGCTATCAACTCACAGCCCTTAGGCGCCATCGGCCCGCTGGCTGCGGCTGGTTTCGTCGAAGTAGACGTCACAGACATTGTGCGCGGCAATGGCACGTTTAGTTTTGCGCTCAAAAACAAGTCTTCTGATCTGGTCAAATATAAATCAAAAGAGGGACGGACGGCTCCGAAATTGGTTATCGAAACCGGGCACGTCGGTCCACCGGTCCAGTTAGTCTTGATTTCCGGGAACAATCAGAGTGCGTTTACCGGGTCGGCAGCTCCGTTACCCCTGGTCGTCGAAGTCCGCGACGCTGACAACTTTCCCGCCAGCGGCGTCCCAGTGACGTTCACGGTAACGTCTGGCGGGGGCAGCTTTGCTGAAGCGGAACAGCAGATCACCGGCTCCGACGGTCGCGCAGCAGTCACGTTAACTCTCGGTCCCGATCCCGGAGAAAATACCGTGATGGCAGAATCTGTGGGTTTATCCGGCTCGCCGCAGGTTTTTACAGCGACCGGCCTTGAATCCCCGCGCGCATCACAATTACTCAAAATGAGCGGAGACCATCAGACCGGGACCATCGATTCGACGCTTGGAGAGCCTTTTGTCGTCAAAACGCTGGATCAAAATGGCGCTGCCATCGCCGGAATTCCGGTCTCATTTACAATCGCCCAAGGGGATGGCCGTTTATCGATGTCTTTACCAAGACTAACCGACAACCAAGGATTTGCATCCGCGTCGTTAACCTTAGGTCCTTCACCCGGCCGAAATACTGTAACCGCATCAGTCGACGGGTTAACTCCTGTGGAGTTTTCCGCAATAGCAATACTCCCACCCTCAGAGCTCACCTTCACCCCGGTACAGGATGGCTATGTGCGCTCGTCCAGACCCACGAGCGATTACGGTATCAAACCCGATTTGGTCGTAAGAAATACATCAACAGACTATTTTTCGTTTTTGAAATTTAATGTTGTGGGTTTGACCGGTTCCGTTCTCAATGCGAAACTGCGCCTGTACGTCACAGACGATGGTCCGGACGGGGGTTCTGTTTTCCCGGTTTCGAATCTTTTCAAAGACAGCATTGCGCCCTGGGAAGAGCGCGTGTTGACCTGGAACAATGCCCCGGTGATAAGTGGCAATCCGCTCGCTGTCATCGGTCAAATCCGAGTAAATACCTGGATCGAGGTCGATGTCACGACAGCTTTTTCCGGTAACGGGACGGTGAGCTTTGGCATAAAAAATAACCACAGAAACCGGATTAAATACAGCTCACGGCAAGGCATCCACCCACCCGAGCTTATCATTCAGACGGGGGAGCTGCAACCGGCGACCCAGATTGTTATGATTTCAGGAACGAATCAAAGCGCGCTGGTGGGTTCCACTCTGCCCCAACCTTTTGTCGTCGAAGCGCGCGACGCCAACGGCCAGCCTGTGCGCGATGTAGAAGTCGTTTTTTCCGTCATGGCTGGCGGCGGCAGTCTTTCGGGAAGTCTGACCCGGATCACCGGACTCGATGGTCGCGCTGCCGTCACGTTAACGCTCGGAAGCGCTGCAGGTGCGAACACAGTTTCAGCATCCGCGGCCGGTTTGTCAGGCTCCCCGCTCATTTTTAACGCAACAGCGACTCCACCGCCGGTACCGGAACAACTCGTCAAAGTGTCTGGCGATGAACAGTCGGGACCGGCAGGCTCCCCTCTCTCTCAGCCGATGGTCGCGCGTGTCCTTGAAACCGGAAACCAGCCCGCAAGCGGGGTCGCGATAAGCTTTGAAGTTTTGACAGGAGGCGGTCATTTATCCAACTCACAGCCTCAGATTACCGACGAAAACGGCGAAGCCTCGACCTTGTTAACATTAGGAGCGGCAACGGGCGCACATATCGTACGAGTCACCACCGACGCGCTTCCCGACTCGATACTCTTTTTTACTGCCACCGGCACAGAACCGCCATCAGAATTAACCTTTCACCCGATCGCGGATACATATGCCCGTTCTTCAAGACCGACCAGCGATTACGGCAGGAAACTCCATTTGGTAGTAAGAAAATCCTCGGCCATCCAGCACAGTTTCATAAAATTCGAGGTTTCAAACTTGAACGGAGCGGTTCAAAGCGCGAAGTTGCGCTTGTATGTCACCGACCCCAGCAGCGACGGCGGAGCTATTTACTCCGTGTCGAATAACTATGTGGACAATAGTGCGCCCTGGAACGAAAATGACCTCAACTGGCGTAATAAACCTGCCATCGAAGGGACGCCCTTGCATCAGTTCGGCGCCGCCCATCTAAATGAATGGGTGGAAGCCGACGTGACGTTAGCTATCACCGGAAACGGCGCCTTCAGCTTTGGCATTCTGAACACGGTCAGAGACCGGATCAAATACAGCTCCAAAGAAGGCAGTCATCCGCCAGAGCTTTTTATAACACTCACGACAAATGCAAGCACAGCCGCAAAAAGTGCGAAAGATTCTAACAGCGACCTGAATATCCGCCCGGATGCCGAAACGGTTTTCTTGCCGCAAGAATTCGAGCTCCTGGGTAATTATCCGAATCCGTTCAATCCCGAAACCACCATCGAATATTCTTTGCCACGCGAAGCACGCGTTCGTCTGAGTATTTACAACATGTTGGGACAAAAAGTACGCGAATTGCTCGATAAGAGACAAAACCCGGGGTTCAAAAAAATCACCTGGGATGGACACGATAGAGTCGGTAACCCGGTCAGCTCCGGTATTTACTTCATCCGTTTGGAGGTGGAATCACGGACTTTTATTCGAAAAATGGTTTTGCAAAAATAATAAGGAGATCGATAAACCAAGGTAAGTAGTGTTTGAACGAAAACTCAGAAATAAGCTCTAAGCCCCGTCCCCGGGGCGTCGTAATCAATTGTTTTACAAAGCGCCAAACGCACCCGAGGACGGGTGCTTGAGCATCTTAAAGAGTTTTCGTTAAAACACTAAGATATCACAAACAAATTAATGCTTTATACCAGGAGGCTCCATGAAGTTATTGCTACAGAAACTGAAATTCAGGACGAGATACAACATGTCACGTGCGATTTATTTTTATTTATCATTTCTCGTATTCATTCTTTTTTCACAAACAGCGCTCAGTCAGGTATGCACTTCGGAAGCGGTCGAGGTAGGTTATCGTGATTACAATTACGGCAAAAATGTCACTCCTAAAGTGACGGCTGAAAAGCCCGAAAGCAAACTGTGGTACAATAACGGCTGGTGGGGTGTGCTTTGGGATCCGGATAACAAGGTCTTTCGAATCCAGCAATTCGACCTCGCGAAGCAATGCTGGCAAAACGTCGGTCCGGATGTGGATGACAGGCCGCAGTCTGCCGTCGACGTTTTTTGGGATGGACAGAAATTATACATCGCATCCCATGCTAACGCAGATCACAAATCCGGCTCACAAAACGCCCGGCTTTATCGTTATCGTTACGATGCAAACTCAAACAGCTATACGTTGGATAACGGCTTCCCGGTTGACATGAACAACAAGAAATCAGAGACCCTGGTCATCACTAAGGATTCTACCGGCCAGCTCTGGGCGACCTGGACGCAACGCGGCAAGGTCTACGTCAACCGCAGCCTCGGCGACGACAAAACCTGGGGCTCGCCTTTCGTCCTTCCTGTAGACCATGTTTCTGCATCCAAGGACGATATTTCTTCAGTCACTCTTTTTGGCAACGGCGACATCGGTGTGATGTGGAGCAATCAGAACGACAAAAAAATCTATTTTTCTGTTCATAAAGTGAACAATGCGGACGACGACTGGGAGCCCACTGAAACAGCGCTGGCAGGCGTCAATGCCGCCCCGGTGGCCGATGACCACATCAATTTGGCTGCCACATGCGCTGGCGACGGCAGTACTGTTGTCGCCGTGACCAAAAGCAGCTTGAGAAACGCCACAGACCCGCAAATCTTTTTGCTCAAACGCGATCCGGCAGGAAACTGGTCGAATCATACAGTTGGGACCGATAAAGAGGGTCACACGCGGCCGATTGTACTCTGTCAAGCAAATTCCGACAAAGTCTATGTCTTCTTGCGCGCGAAAAAACCGGTGCGATCGCGAATATATTTAAAAACCGCCCACTTGGCCAATCCGAAATTCAAGGAGGGTATGGGAGAGATCTATATCGACAGCCGTAACGACAACGACGTCAACAACCCGACGTCCACAAAACAGCACGTTGATGCCAACACCGGCATATTGGTTTTAGCCAGCGACGATACTCATACAACCTATCTTCATAATTATATGAACTTAGATGGCGGGCCGGACACGTTTCTGCTGACGACCTCGGTATCTCCCTCAGGAGGCGGTTCAATTGAACGTGATCCGAATCAGACCAACTTTGAAGACGGCGACACAGTGAAACTAACAGCAAAGGCCGAAACCGGGTTCGTATTTCAAAATTGGAGCGGCGATATAGGTTCAGCGGATGCGAGTTCCCAAACCATCACTTTGACGATGGATCAAAACCGCAGCGTCGTCGCACACTTTTCAGAGACTCCAGTTGCCGATATCGATGTTGATCCCACAGCACATGATTACGGCACGGTAGCCGCCGGAGACAACTCCCCTCATACTTTCAAAGTGACCAATGTCGGGACGGCAAATCTACTTATATCTTCGGTATCTTTAACCGGCAGCAACCCAAACGTTTTTTCTATCGATAGCGGCGGCGGGGCATTCGATCTCAATCCCAGCGAGAGCCGGAATGTTGTTGTCAGCTTCCGGCCAAACTCGGTCAACATGAAAAGCGCAACCCTGCATGTGACCAGCAGCGACCCCGATGAAAGCGATCTCGACATTCCCCTTCTCGGCAATCAGCCGCTGCCGTTGTGTGAGCCGGGCGTCAATCTGGCTCTTAGTGGTGAAGCGACTGCATCGAGTGGCAGCCGACGAGTCCACCAAGGGATCGATGGCGATCTCGACAGCTCATGGAAAAGCGACAGACTCAGAGCTAGAAACAAACAGCAGTGGTATCAGATCGATTTCCTGCAGACGGTTACAATCGGCCAGGTTGTGATACGCTGGACAACCAATAGACATGCCAAAAGTTACCTCCTGCAAGTTTCAAACGACGGGGACAACTGGACGGATATTTTCAACCAAACAAACGGCGACAATATTATCGAAGAAGTGTCCGGGCTGAATGCCTTGGGGAGGTACCTGAGACTGTTCATGACCGAAAACAATCGCAGTCGATACGGTATCCGGGAATTAGAGATTTTCTGCTCAAACGATCCTCCGCTCGCCGGGCAGCCGGATATCGCGATCAAACCTGACAAGCATAACTTTGGCAGTCTTGACATTGGCGGCAGCGCGTCAAAAACGCTGGTCGTGAGTAATGACGGGACGAAACAACTTCACGTCAGCGATATTTTCTTGACCGGATCAAACAAGAATGAATTTGTTATCGATAGCGGCGGCGGGGCATTCGATCTCAATCCCAGCGAGAGCCGGAATGTT
>JBHHWX010000078.1:0-16354 GCA_046756745.1 bacterium
GCCATGAAGCGGAAAATGACATTGCGCACAAAGCCGTCTTCGGTGATGGTGAGGATAGCGCCGCCATCGGTTTCAGCGATCTCATAGGTCCAGGTGCCTCCGAAGGGCATTCCTTCATCGAGGATGCGGGTGACCAATTTTTTGTTGGTGTCTATTTCCACGACCTCGAGGGGCATCGTCCCCTGGTTACTGATCATCGACCAGGCGGCATTGCCGTCATGATCCGGCAAAGGCTTTACTTCTTTAAAATAGCTGTTCCACTCTGCCATAGCCCGAAAATCTGTGATGGCATTCCATATTTCCTGCGGCGCTTGGTTGTATTTTGCCGACCGGGTAGCGGTGTGTTCTTTTGGCACCAGCGCGCCGATTAAAGCAACCAGTGCCACAATAGCGACTAAAACGCCGAGAATGATTAAAACCCATTTCATAAGTTTCCCTCCGTTTATTGAAACGTAGTGTCAAAATGTAAACGTTTAAGAAAACCTCATTTTCATTTTTTCATAAAACTTTTGACACTACCTTAGTGATTGAACGAAAACTCTCTAAAATGCTCACGCACCCGTCCCCGGGTGCGTTTGACGCTTTGCAAAAACAATAGATTACGACGCCCCGGAGACGGGGGCTTAAAGCTTATTTCTGAGTTTTCGGTCAGACACTACTTAAGATTACTTGACCCTATTGCTTTTGATGACGCAACGGATAGCGTCCTCGGCCATGGCGCGGGCTTCCTTGATGGTTGTACCAAAAGTACAAATTTCCGGGATGGCTGGTACAACGACGTTGTAGCCGCCTTTTCAACAGGTTCAAAAAATACGGTGAATTTAATATGTTACTAAAATTAGTTCTTTTAGTCAAGGGAAAGCTCTTGAATCGCGGTCATCGTCTCTCTATTAGTTCAGGTTTCATTCTTTTCGTTTTTTCAAAATAGCCACGCTAATTAAGGGTTAGTTGTTTCGACGTTCCACACATCACCCGTTTGTCGGTCCTTTAGCCTGCAAAACAGATGCAGCGGCGCAGAAACTCCTGTAAATAGAACATCGGCATCCACTCTTTCCATTAATGCCAAGAACAGAGTTGGCATGCTCACACAGTTGCCTTTGCGAGTTTCAAGGTAGGTCCTGAGTAGTTGATTTTCAAGTTCTTTGCCTCATTGTGTTGAGGATGTCAAAAAGATCCGTGAGACGAATGTAACTCGACATTTATGTCCAGCAGTTAGCCTCAAACTCGCGACATAAATGTCGAGTTACGATCGCGAAGTCAGTCTTTTGGGACAGCCCTATCATACTCTTGCTTAGGTTGACGCGAAAACACCGCAACGGAACGTTAAGAAACGACGTTATTGCGCATTTTTTATTGCTTCTTAATACAGGGATGAGTATCCTAAGTAGTGTCTGAACGAAAACTCTTTAAAATGCTCAAGCACCCGTCCCCGGGTGCGTTTGACGCTTTGTAAAAACAATTGATTACGACGCCCCGAGGACGGGGCTTAGAGCTTATTTCTGAGTTTTCGTTCAGACACTCAGTAATTTTAACCAAAAAACTCCACAATTAAATACAACATAGGATGAAATCGAGCTATGCAACTTAAAGCAGACTGCATTTTAGAGCAAGACTTGGTTTTACTCCACATCGATGAAAAGCCGGCTTTTTATGCCCGGGTCGAGCACATCACTGCCGATGTGAAACCAAAGTGGTGGCGTGTCAAATTATTGATGCTCACTATTCCGGCCAAAATTGTGACTTGGATTATCGACGACGATCAGATTCGAGGCGCGGAATTCACCATGAGAGGCACGCCTGTTAAAATCGAGAGGGTCACCTTAGCCGAAGAAGAGTTAGCTGAAAAGAAAGAAACCGGGGACAAAAAAACCGGAGAAAAGCTAGCTAGAATTTTGTCTTTACACGAATCGAAAAAAAAATCAAAATCGTGATATTTTATTTTTGCAATGGCTCTTGACTTTAATGAGATTCTTTATATATTGCATCGAAAATTAGCCTGATGTTTTTCCATAGAGTCAAGTCGCGAGTGGAGCCGTCTAAAGTCCCAACGGCTCGTCACTCTCATTTTTTTTGCCACAGAAACATAAAGGTCACCGAGAATAAAGGATAATTCATTGTCAGCCCGCAGCTTCGACCACAAGTTACTATTATCACTTCATGTAATTCAATGGCTCAAATTTTCCACCCCAGTACCAACACGTTTTCAAAAGTCACTATCTTCGGCGCAATTTTTATTCTGGCCGCCGGGGCCTGGATTTTTCTGGCAATCGAACGTTCCCCTTATGTGACGCAGGCGAGTGTGGTTCGCAAGCAATCGGTGCCGTTCAGTCACAAACACCACGTGAGTCAATTGGGTATCGACTGCCGCTACTGCCATACCAGCGTCGAAGAAAGCCACTTTGCCGGAATTCCACCCACCAAAACCTGTATGACCTGCCACTCCCAAATTCACGCGACCGCTGAAATGCTGGCGCCGGTGCGGGAAAGCTGGCGCACCGGGGAGTCCATAGAATGGACGCGGGTGCATGATTTGCCGGATTTCGTTTACTTCAATCACAGTATCCATCTTAAAAAGGGGATCGGGTGTGAAAGCTGCCACGGTCCGGTTGGTGAAATGGCGCTCATGTGGCGCGAAAACTCGTTGAACATGGAGTGGTGTCTGGAATGCCACCGCGATCCGGTGCGTTTTGTTCGCCCCCGGGAAGAAGCCGTCACATTAGGCTGGAAACCATCCGTGCCGCAGGAAGAGTTGGGAGAGCAGCTCATGCAGAAGTACCAAATTCAAACGTCTGATAACTGTTCGATATGTCATCGATGAGACCGGAAAAGAGACAAATATTTTGGCGCAGTCTTGAAGAGGCCGCCAATACAAAAGAATTTCAAGAGCGATTGCAGAAGGAATTTCCGCAAAGCCCGCTCGTTTGGGAAAAACCGTTTAGCCGCAGAAATTTTCTCAAACTGATGGGGGCGTCGGTTGCGTTTGCGGGACTGCACGCTTGTACGCGTCAACCGATAGAGAAAATATACCCTTATGTCAAAGCGCCGGAAGAGATGATTCCTGGGAAACCGCTTTTTTTCGCAACGGCTTTTACCCTCGGGGGATATGCAACCGGCGTTCTTGTTGAAAGTCATGAAGGCCGTCCCACGAAAATCGAAGGCAATCCGGACCACCCGGCCAGTTTAGGCGCCACGGATATTTTCGCGCAAGCATCGGTTTTGGAGTTGTACGATCCGGACCGCTCGCAAGCGATCACGCATTTGGGGCGAATCAGCGCCGAGGAGAATTTTCTCGCCGCTGTGCGAACCGAATTGCAGGCCCAGCGTCTCACAGATGGCGCGGGTTTGCGCATTCTCACCGAAACCGTCACCTCGCCGACTCTCACAGCTCAAATCAACAGGTTGATGACGGAATATCCGCTTGCCAAGTGGCATCAGTACGAGCCGGTCAATCGCGACAATGCCAAAGCCGGCGCGCAGGCGGCGTTCGGAAAGATGGTCGAGACCCGCTATGATTTTGCAAAAGCGGATGTCATCCTGTCGTTAGACGCTGATTTTCTCACCGGCATGCCCGGCTGCCTGCGCTATACGCGCGACTTTACGGCCAAACGGAATTTAAGAAACCAGCGCCATAGCATGAATCGCTTGTATGCGGTCGAGAGCACGCCGACTCTCACCGGAGCGATGGCAGACCACCGGTGGTCCGTCCGTCCGCAGGAAGTCGTTTCATTTGCGCTCTCTTTAGCTAGCGAGCTGGGAATCTCCGAAGAAAATCCGAAATCCCAAATCCCAAATCCGAAATCTCAAATAGAGGTCTTGGCAAGAGATCTTAAGAAACACCGTGGGGCCGGTTTAGTCGTTGCCGGGGAATACCAGCCGGCGGTGGTGCATGTCCTGGCTCATGCCATCAATGCAAAGTTAGGGAATGTTGGCAAAACAGTTCTTTATACCGAGCCTGTGGAAACCAACCCGGTCCTGCACCTGCAGTCGCTCAAAGAGCTGGCCGCTGACATGGACTCCGGCTCCGTTGAAATGCTGGTGATCTTTGCAGGCAATCCGGCTTTTAACGCCCCGGTGGATCTGAGCTTCCGGGAGAAATTAGCCAACGTAAAAATCCGAATTCATTTAAGCCGATACACCAATGAGACGTCGGAGCTATGCCATTGGCATATTCCGCAGGTTCACTACCTGGAGACCTGGAGCGACGCCCGCGCTTTTGACGGGACCGTGTCGCTGATTCAGCCGTTGATCGCGCCGCTTTACGCCGGCGCCTCGGCGCACGAACTTTTGGCGCTTTTGAACGGCGAACCCGGCGCGTCCGCTCACGATATTGTGCGCGACTACTGGCGCAGCCGGCGTCCTGATTTCGAAAAGTTTTGGCGGGCGTCTCTGCACGACGGGGTGGTTGCGGGCAGCGCTCTGCCTGCTGTTGAAATGAAGATGGAAGAGAGAAAATGGCGGATCGAGGACGGAAGATTGAAGATCGAAGCAGATCCCAATCCGGCTTCCATCCTCCACCCTCTTTCCTCGAATGAGGAAGAAAAAGAGGGCGCTTTAGCCATAACCTTCCGTCCCGACCCGACAATCTGGGACGGCCGCTTTGCCAACAACGCTTGGTTACAGGAATGTCCCAAACCGTTGAGCAAACTGACCTGGGATAATGCCGCGCTCGTCAGTCCCAAAACAGCGGAGCAGCACAAACTGCAAAATCAGGATATCGTCGAGATCACCTATCAAGGACGGACCCTGAAAGCGCCGGTGTGGATGATGCCGGGGCATCCGGAAAATGCCGTCACCCTGCATTTCGGCTACGGCCGCACACGCAGCGGCAACCTGGGATCGGGAACCGGGTTCGACGCCTTTTCTCTGCAGACGTCGGAAGCCCCTTGGTTTGGCGGCGGAGCGGACATCCGGAAAACAGGCGAAAAGCAGCGGCTGGCCACCACGCAATTGCACCACGATATGGAAGGCCGGCGCTTGGTTCGCACCGCCGGCTTAGAGGAGTTTTTGGAACACCCCCACATGATTCATGAAATGGGGCACGAACCTTCGGACGACATGACATTATATCCCGCATTTGAGTACAAAGGTTATTCCTGGGGTATGGCGGTTGATTTGAATAAATGCATCGGCTGCAATGCTTGCACCGTTGCCTGTCAATCGGAAAATAACATTCCGGTGGTGGGGAAAGAAGAAGTCCTCAACGGCCGCGAGATGCACTGGATTCGCGTCGATCGTTATTACCAAGGCGAGATCGACAATCCCAGCACCTATCATCAACCGGTGATGTGCATGCACTGTGAAAACGCGCCGTGCGAGGTGGTGTGTCCGGTGGGCGCCACCCTGCATAGCGACGAGGGTTTGAACGAGATGGTATACAACCGCTGCGTCGGCACCCGCTACTGTTCGAATAATTGTCCCTATAAAGTCCGCCGGTTTAATTTTTATCTTTACGCGGACCTGGAAACGCCGAGTTTGAAGATGCTGAGGAATCCCGATGTGACCGTGCGCACCCGGGGCGTGATGGAAAAATGCACCTATTGTGTGCAGAGGATCAATCACGCTCGCATCGAAGCCAAAAAAACAGACCGGCAGATTCAAGACGGAGAGCTGGTGACCGCGTGCCAGCAAGTCTGCCCGGCAGACGCCATCGTTTTCGGAGACATCAACGATCCCGAAAGCCGGGTTTCAAAACTGCGCGCAGACAACCGCAACTACGGCATCTTAAGCGAATTGGGTACACGGCCGCGGACAACGTATTTAGCGAAGATCAGAAATTCTCATCCGGAGATTGAAGAAGCGAGTGGGTGATCCGTTGGGGATAATTTCCAACGGATTGAAAAACCCAACGGATGAAAAACTTTAAGAAAAAGCAATCTCACGATCGTTCAGGATATCTATCCTGAATGGTAAATAAATAGGAACCTTCGACAAAATGTTTTGTCGCCATGATTTTAGGAGCCTGAACAAAAGAATCTTTTCTTAAGCGATTAAAAAACCTCTTAGCGAAGGCGTCCCCGCCGAGCGGGTCTCTATCAAGTTTGTGCTCGAAAGCCCTCGGCTGGACGCCTTCGGGCAAGTGAGTTTGGACGTTTTGGCCAAATCCATGTTCTTTTTTTTCATCTGCTGAAATCAGTCATAATCAGCGTCCCAAAGAAGCGTGTGAACTATTACGAAATGGCTAAGGCCAGCCCTTTATAAAACGGAGTCTTCGTGGCAGCACCGTCACAAAAAAGCAAGGACATAAAAATCGAATCCCCACTGATAGAGCCCGGCCACACTTACGGTTCGATAACGGATCAGATCAGCTCCATCGTTCTGACGAGAAAGACCCCGATGGGGTGGTTCATCGGCTTCGCGCTCGCGTTTATGCTGGTGATGGTCCTGCTCGTCGCCATCACCTATTTATTCGTGAAAGGCACCGGAATCTGGGGACTCAATATTCCCGTGGGCTGGGGTTTTGCGATTATCAATTTTGTGTGGTGGATTGGCATCGGGCATGCCGGCACGCTGATTTCAGCTATTTTATTGCTTTTTCGTCAAGGGTGGCGCACATCCATCAACCGTTTCGCTGAGGCAATGACGTTGTTTGCAGTCGCATGCGCCGGCGTCTTTCCTTTGATCCACATGGGCCGGCCCTGGCTTTTTTATTGGCTTATGCCCTACCCCAACACCATGTCCTTATGGCCGCAGTTTCGCAGCCCGTTAGTGTGGGATGTGTTCGCAGTCGGTACGTACGCCACGGTTTCGCTGCTTTTTTGGTATACCGGTCTGGTTCCTGATTTTGCCACTCTGCGGGATCGCGCGAAAGGGGGTTTGGCGAAAATTGTGTATGGTATCTTAGCCATGGGGTGGCGCGGCTCCGCAATTCACTGGTATCGTTATGAAACCGCCTACCTGCTTTTGGCCGGTTTGGCCACGCCGCTGGTGATTTCGGTACACACGGTCGTCAGTTTCGATTTTGCTATGTCGATCATTCCCGGATGGCACGCGACCATCTTTCCGCCCTATTTTGTCGCCGGCGCGATCTACGCCGGTTTTGCAATGGTACTGACGTTATCGATACCGCTGCGAAAAATTTACGGCTTGGAAGATTTCATTACCATGCGCCATTTGAAAAATATGGCAAAAGTGATGCTCGCCACCGGGCTCATCGTCGCATACGGTTATATCATGGAGGCGTTTACCGCCTGGTACAGCGGCGCGGAATACGAAGAATACATGATACTCAACAGATTCACCGGGCCGTACGCTCCGGTGTTCTGGTCGCTGCTTTTCTGCAACCTGGTAGCGCCGCAATTCATCTGGCTCGAACGCGTTCAAAACAACGTCATCGCGCTGTTTCTTATCGCGATGATTGTGAACGTCGGGATGTGGCTGGAACGATTCATTATTGTCGTGACCAGTTTACATCGCGACTTTTTGCCTTCGTCGTGGGACATGTATTCCGGCACCATCTGGGACTGGGCGACCTTTATCGGCACCATTGGACTGTTCTTTGCCTTGATGTTCGTCTTCCTCAGACTGATCCCGACCATTGCAATTTTTGAAATGCGGACGCTGGTAACGGAGGATAAACGAAAAGATTGAATATTGATTATTGATTATTGATTATTGAATATTGAATATTGAAATTCGTGAGTGACCGAAAACTCTTTAAAATGCTCAAGCACCCGTCCCCGGGTGCGTTTGACGCTTTGTAAAAACAATGGATTACGACGCCCCGAGGACGGGGCTTAGAGCTTATTTCTGAGTTTTCGTTCAGACACTAAATAGCAGAAACAGAATGAATAATGAAAAGCAATTATACGGACTTATGGCGGAGTTCGAGACCGCCGAAGCGTTGCTGCACGCCGCGAAGACAGCGCATGCTGCGGGCTATCGCAATATGGATGCCTACACACCGTTTCCAATCGAAGAGCTGCCGGAGGTGGTGGGATTCAAAAAGCCGAAGCTGCCTTTGATCGTTCTCATCGGCGGCATTGTCGGAGGACTGCTGGGATTCGGAATGCAATACTACGCCTCTGTGATCAGCTATCCCTGGAACGTTGGCGGCCGCCCGTTTAACAGCTGGCCCTCTTTTATTCCGATTACATTCGAGCTCACGATTTTGATCGCGGCATTTTCTGCAGTCCTCGGTATGTTCGCGCTCAACGGTCTGCCGCAGCCGTATCATCCTGTGTTTAATGTCAAACAATTTGAAGCGGCTTCGCGAGACCGTTTTTTCTTGTGCATCGAAAGCACAGACCCGAAATTTGACCTGACCGGAGTTTGGAAATTGCTGCTGGATTTGAATCCGAGTAGTGTTGTCGAGGTTGAACCGTGATCCAAATAGTTCGAATCGTAATTGTCTCCGTTATTTTGTCTATTCTCTTGGCGGGCTGCCGCCAGGACATGCACGATCAGCCTCGCTACGAACCTCTCGAGACAAACGGCTTTTTCCTTAACAACATGGCATCGCGACCGCGGGTCCCAGGCACGGTTGCGCGCGGACACTTGAATCTGGACGAGCACTTTCATACCGGGAAAGTGGATGGAGAATGGGTCCGGACTTTCCCCTTTCCGGTCACGGAAGATGTGTTGAAGCGAGGCCGGCAGCGCTATGATATTTTTTGCGCGCCGTGCCATGATAAATCAGGGACAGGCCGGGGTATGATTGTGCAGCGCGGTTTTCGCGCGCCGCCGTCGTTTCATATAGGCCGCTTACGACATGAGCCGGTGGGCCACTTTTTTGACGTCATCAGCAACGGTTTCGGCGCGATGTATGACTACGCGGATAGAGTCGCACCGAAAGACCGGTGGGCCATCGTCGCCTATATCCGCGTGCTGCAATTAAGCCGGAACGCCGGCATTGAAGATGTTCCGGAAGAATTTCGCCAACAATTGCTCAACGAATAAACATGACCGATTTCGAATCTCTCAAACCGAAATTAAACAAAATCCAGCGCCGCTCCGGCATGTTAGGAGGTGCAATTTTAGCATTGTGCGTCGTCGGTCTGTTCCATGAGCACACGCAATTTTATCAATCGTATTTGTTTGGTTATGTTTTCTGGCTGGGGTTGACCCTGGGCAGCTTGGTTTTGCTGTCGCTGCATCATTTGGTCGGTGGCGGCTGGGGATTTGTGATTCAGCGGTTTCTGGAGAGCGGTACCAGCACCCTTCCGCTCATGGCCATACTCTTCCTGCCGCTGTTCTTCGGCATGCAGGACCTTTATGATTGGGCCCGCCCCGAAAGCGTTGCAGCAGACAGCCTTCTGCAACACAAAGCGAAGTATTTGAACGTCGGGTTCTTTTGGGTGAGAGCAGCGGTGTATTTTCTCATTTGGGGGGCGCTTATCACATTTTTAAATAAGTGGTCCAAAAAGCAGGATGAAACCGCCGATGCTTCGTTAAGCGACAAGCTCAGGAAATTGGGCGGTCCGGCAATGCTTCTTTATTTTCTGACCGTCACCTTTTCCTCTATCGACTGGGTGATGTCGCTCGCCCCGCAGTGGTTCTCAACGATTTTTGGAGTGATCTTTGTCATCGGGCAAGGATTGCTCACCCTGGCCTTTGCAATTATCGCACTGAACATGTTTTCGGGATACAAACCTCTGTCCGACATCCTCGGCAAGCAGCACTTTCACGACCTGGGCAACTTGATGTTGGCATTTGTCATGCTCTGGGCTTATATCTCCCTGTCTCAATTCCTCATCATTTGGTCCGGAAATCTACCGGAAGAGATTCCCTGGTATCTGGATCGACTTCAGGGCGGCTGGCAATGGCTGGCTCTGTTTGTCGTGATTTTTCATTTCGCACTGCCTTTTATCCTTCTGCTTTCACGCAGAACGAAACGAAACCAGCGCGTTCTTGCGAAAGTTGCCTTTGTGATGGTTTTCATGCGTTTAATCGATCTCTTCTGGATAGTCGCTCCGAATTTCCATCCGGGAAAAATCAGCGTTCACTGGCTGGACCTGGCCGTTCCAGCCGGAATCGGCGGCGTTTGGGTAGCGTTCTTCATCCGGAATCTCAAAGGGTGCGCTGTTTTACCCCTGCACGATCCGCGTTTAAAGGAGGCGTTGCAATATGAGTAAAAAGACAAAAAAACCAGATAAAGAAAGAGGGTACGAAGTCAGAGACACAAATTTTCAGACTCTGCTGTGGTCCGGAATCGGGTTTTTAGGACTCGTTGTTTTCTCATTTGTCCTCATCCTCTGGGTCTTTAGCTTCTTGCAAAAAAGGCAGGAAAATTCGGCGGCGCCAGCGCCGCCTTTAGCAGACAGTCGCCCTCCCCTCCCTAAAGGCCCCAAGCTGCAGGTGCTGCCGGAACAAGATTTAGAAAAATTCAATGCTGTACAAGATTCGTTACTCGAAAATTATGGCTGGGAAATGAGGGAGGCAGGGCTCGTCCGTCTTCCCATCGACCGCGCCATCGAATTGACGCTTGAAAGAGGCTTACCCGTAAGAACGGATCATGAAGAGTGGAAGAGAGAGGATCGAAGATTGAAGATGGAAGATTGAAAATGGATGAGAAAGCACAAGGCCATGAAAACACTCAATGAGAAAACTCTAGCACGTTTCTGTTGCAAAATGCTAAATAGGCTAACCCATGTGCTGTCGTTCCGGCGATCTCTTGTGCCGGAATCTCCCTGTTTGTGCAGGAGATTCCCGCTTAAAACATGCGGGAAAAACAGGAAAGAACGAAGTGTTTTTTACATCTTGCAACAAAAACGAGCTACGACCCTCTATCTTCTATCCTCAGTCGTTTTAGCCGCCGGCATCTCAGCGCAGGAGATGAATTCAAACAAACAGCCCGACATTCTTCAGAAAGTCGGTATCGACCAGAGATTGAACGAGTCCATACCGCTCGACCTGGTTTTTTATGATGAATCCGGTCAAGCGATTCTGTTGCAGGATTATTTCAAAGAGAAACCGGTCATTCTTTCGTTGGTGTATTACGAATGCCCCATGCTGTGTACAATGATTCTCAACGGTTTGTTAAGAAGCCTCAATACCTTAAAATTCAATGTCGGTCAGGAATTTGACGTCCTGACCGTCAGCTTTGACCCGAAAGAGACGCCAGAGCTGGCGGCAACCAAGAAAAGAACCTACATTCACAAATATGGCCGGGCCGGAGCAGAAAAGGGCTGGCATTTTTTGACAGGCGATTCGGCGTCTATACGGAAACTCACTGAAGCGGTTGGTTTTCGATATACATTTGACCCGTCAACACAACAATATGTCCATGCCAGCGGCGTGATGCTCTTGACCCCGCACGGCAAACTCTCCCGGTATTTTTATGGCATTGAATACTCCCCGAGAGACTTGAGACTGGGACTGATTGAGGCGTCGAGCGGTCAAATCGGGACGCCTGTCGATCAGTTTTTGCTGTACTGCTACCATTACGACCCGTCGCAAGGGAAATACGGTTTAGCCATCATGAACGTGATCCGGATCTTCGGGACCATGACGGTTGTCGTGCTGGTCTCTTTTATGATTTTGATGCTCCGGCGCGACAAACGGATAAAAAACGCACAACGCCCGGTCTCCAATTCGCATGATGACCATGAAAAATTAAATCGACAAAATAATGAATAAGGGTTTTCGACTTTTTCCCGACCAAGCGTCCGCATTAGCGTCGCACGTAGATTCTCTCTATTTTTTTCTTATCTCGGTCAGTATCTTCTTCTCGTTTTTGATCTTCGTATTAATTTATGTTTTTGCCGTTAAGTATCGCCGGAAATCAGAAGATGACACGCCGCTGCAAATACCGGGGTTGATGAAGTTGGAGCTTTTGTGGTCTATCATCCCCTTGATCTTGACAATGGTGGTTTTTGCCTGGGGCGCCACTCTTTATTTTGACGCCTACCATCCGCCTAAAAACGCGATGGAAATTTATGTGGTCGGAAAGCAATGGATGTGGCATGTCCAGCATCCATCCGGACAGCGTGAGATTAACGAGCTGCACGTCCCGGTAGGCGAACCGGTTAAACTGACCATGGCCACAGAGGACGTCATCCACAGTTTTTATATTCCAGCCTTTCGGATCAAAAAAGACGTGGTGCCGGGGAGAGTCGCGAGCATGTGGTTTGAGGCCGTCAAACCCGGCGAGTATTATCTATTTTGCGCCGAGTACTGCGGGACAAAACATTCGCAAATGATCGGCCGGGTCGTTGTCATGGAACCCAAGGCTTATCAGGATTGGCTGAGCGGGGGGACCGCCAACGAGCCTATGGAGGTCACCGGAGAAAAGAAATTCCAACAGTTGGCTTGTCACACCTGCCATGCAGACAAGCCCAACGCTCGCGGGCCTTCTCTCGTCGGAATTTTCGGAAAACCGGTTGTGCTCCAAAAAGGGAAAACGGTTCTCGTGGACGAAACGTACATCAGGGAATCCATTCTGAACCCGAATGCCAAACTCAAAGCAGGATACAAACCGGTCATGCCCACGTTCAAAGGGCAAATCGACGAAATTGGCTTACTTCAGATTACGGCGTACATTAAGTCTTTAAGGTAGTGTCAAAAGTTTTATGAAAAAATCAAAAACAATATTTAAACGCAGAGTGCGCGGAGAACGCAGAGAAAAACGAGATAACCTGAATAATTCACAAACAGGACAACATGTGCTTGTACAACATATTGACATTTATGCGATTAGGCTCCCGGAGTGATGGAGGAATGGATTGTTGGATTGGTGGCCGCCCTCCCCCAAAACTCCAGCACTCCATTAATCCAATAATCCACTGTTTTTTAGTAGCTTTCTGCCTGTTAGCAGCCAAATGGTCAATACAGTTCATGAATAATGCAGGATAAATTATTATGCATGAGAGCAAAAGTAAATTAAAAAACTCTACGAATCACTGCGAACTGTGCGTCTCTGCGTTAAGATAAGATTTGTCTTACAGAAAAACTTTTTGTGAAGGTAAAACAAGGAGAAAAATAAATCTATGAGCACGGCTGTTTTCAAGCCACGACCCTCGCAAATCGCAGACGGTGACAGCGGTTCCTCCCGGAACTATCTGAACGCCGAATACTCTGCCAAATCTTGGCTTCTTACGCGCGATCACAAACGTATTGCCATTTTATACCTGCTGTCGATCACGCTGTTTTTCTTTCTCGGCGGTGCATTTGCAGTGCTGATCCGCTTGGAGCTGCTGACGCCGCAAGGCGACCTGTTTCAATCGGAAACCTACAACAAGATGTTTACCATGCACGGGATCTTGATGATTTTCTTCTTTCTCATCCCATCGATCCCGGCCGTGTTAGGCAATTTTTTGATTCCACTCATGATTGGCGCCCGAGACCTTGCCTTCCCCCGAATCAACTTATTGAGCTGGTACATTTACACCATCGGCGGTCTCTTTACTTTTTCCGCTGTCGTATTCGGAGGCGTGGACACGGGGTGGACCTTTTACACGCCGTACAGCAGTACTTACGCCAATACAAATGTCATTCTCGCAGCAGTCGGGGTGTTCATCAGCGGGTTTTCTTCCATCCTCACCGGCCTAAACTTTCTTGTAACCATTCATAAAATGCGCGCCCCCGGCCTCACCTGGTTTAAACTCCCGCTCTTTGTCTGGGCGCATTATGCCACAAGTATCATGCAGATATTGGGAACGCCGGTTGTCGCGATTGCCATCGTGTTGGTTGGACTGGAGCGCTTATTTGGAATGGGAATTTTCGATCCCAAACTGGGAGGCGACCCTCTATTGTTTCAACACTTGTTCTGGTTTTACTCCCACCCGGCAGTCTATATCATGATTTTGCCGTCAATGGGCGTTATCAGTGAATTGATTACCTGCTTTGCCAAAAAGAAAATTTTCGGCTACAATTTTATCGCTTTTTCCAGTCTGGCCATCGCAGTTTTAGGTTTTTTAGTCTGGGGCCACCACATGTACACAACCGGCCAGTCCGTCTATGCGAGTATGGTTTTTTCCCTGTTAACATTTCTCGTGGCCATCCCTTCTGCGATTAAGGTTTTTAATTGGACTGCGACGCTTTACAAAGGCTCAGTCTCCTATAATGCACCGATGCTCTATGCCATCGGGTTTATCGGCTTATTTACGATCGGTGGGCTGACCGGGATATTCCTGGGGACTTTGGCGATTGACGTGCATGTTCATGACACCTACTTTGTCGTGGCCCATTTTCACTATATTATGGTGGGGGGAGCCATTATGGGGTACTTAGGCGGGATTCATTTCTGGTGGCCGAAAATGACCGGCCGTTTATACCCCGAGGGGTGGGCGCGTTTTTCTGCACTGGTCATTTTCGTGGGCTTTCACCTGACTTTCTTCCCTCAATTTATATTGGGCTATTTAGGCATGCCCAGACGGTATCATATTTACCCGGATGAATTTCAAGTATTGAACGTTTTATCCACTGCCGGTGCGACCATTCTCGGCTTTGGTTATTTGATTCCGTTGATCTATTTTTTCTGGTCGCTAAAATATGGCCCCAAGGCCAGCGGCAACCCCTGGAACGCCAAGGGGCTGGAATGGGAAAAGCTGCCTTCACCGCCGACCACTCACAATTTTGATAAAATCCCGGTCGTTACGGAAGACGTTTACAACTATTCACCTGAAACTAGGTTGAAATAACGGAGGAATTGTTGTCAAAAAATCATACAGCCTTAGCGCATCACTTTGAGGATATGGACCAGCAATTCGAGGCCTCCAGCCTCGGAATGTGGACATTCCTGATCACCGAAATTATGTTCTTCGGGGGACTTTTTTGCGGCTATCTCGTCTATCGCTGGAATTACCCGGAGGCGTTCGCTTTAGGCAGCCATGAGCTGGATATCAGACTTGGAACCATTAACACAGCAGTCTTGATCGGCAGCAGCCTCTCGATGGCGTTAGCCGTGCATTGGGCCCAGCTTGGCAAACGCAAAGCCATCGTCGTTTCCCTGATCCTGACCATCATCCTGGGCTCTATCTTCTTGAGCATTAAAGCCCTGGAATACAGTCACAAAGCTCATGAGTTTCTCATTCCAAGTACGAACTTTATGTTTGAAGGCGTGTTCGAACCTCAAGTGAAAATCTTTTTTTCGTTTTATTTCTGCATGACCGGTATGCATGCATTTCACATGATTATCGGTATCGGGCTGCTGATCTACTTAGTGATTCACGCACATAAAGGGCGCTATTCCGCGTCCTACTTCACGCCCGTTGAAATGATCGGTCTCTACTGGCATTTTGTTGACATCGTTTGGATTTTTCTGTTTCCGTTACTTTATTTGATAGGAAGGCAAGTATGATCGCACACATCGTCCCGAAGCGAATCTATTTCACCATCTTTGCCGCTCTGATGATGCTTACCGGCATCACGGTCTGGGCGGCGTTTATCGATCTCGGAGTCTTCAACGATGTGATCGCCCTGTCAATTGCCCTCACAAAATCAACGCTGGTCATTCTATATTTTATGCATGTCCGCCACAGCAGCCGGCTCACCTGGGTATTTATTGCAGCCGGTTTTATTTTTCTTATCATCCTGTTGGTCTTCACTATGGGAGACTTTGTGACGCGAGAATGGATGGGACAGCCGTCCGGTTGGAGATCGGGTTTGGAGTGGGAGAAATAAAGTGACTAGAAACGTCCTAGAAACCTGCCTACCGGTAATCGTGAATTCTAATGTGGACGTGGCGGCGAGAGGTTTAAGAGCACATAACTTCCTGTTAAAATAAAACCTTGAGAAGGTCACAAAACTGTCCAACAAGTAGGCTCCCTCTTGTCCACTCCACGCGATGTTAGCTGATAATAGAAACTTTATAGTACAAACCTTGACTTGACTTTTTATAATAATTTACTAAATTAAATTATCATCCCTTTGAGACCCAGTGTTTCATTGGCCCCGAGTTCCTAGTGGACTCGGGTTTTTTATTTTAATGCCTTCCCCAATTCACACCAGATAATGAACAGACTAATTGTTTTTGTTGATGGATTCAATCTCTACCATGCGCTAGATAAACACCACCACTATCATAAATATAAGACGAAGAGATAAATTCTGCCCACTCTGCAAAAGAACGTATCGAACTTTTGAAGAAAAACAAACCGATGTTAATATTGCCATCAATCTATTTCAATTGGCGATTCAAGATAAATATGATACTGCCATCATTATTGGCAGACGTGCAGAATTGCTTAAACAAATTTGCGATTTTCATATGAAAATGAAAGAGAAGCATTTAAAGTCAAGTTTATTTGATTACGAAATAAAACTTGATAACAATCAAAAACTTGTTTGTCCATCCGATTGGCGATAGTTTAAGTTCTGCCAGAAAGGTTCTTTGATTTCATTGATTTCCATATTAAAGAACCAAGCTCATCATTGAAAAACAATCCTTTAATATCACCTGCTTCTCAAACTTATGTAT
>JBHHWX010000079.1:0-16076 GCA_046756745.1 bacterium
GTAACCGTGTTTTAACTCGTCCCGGCTCTCGATTCCCTGGCGGTAGAATTTATCTGGAAAACCCGTCCTGAGCAAAGAAACCAACTTAATGTTCGTATCTTGATGAAAGGCACGGCGGAGATACTTGAATTCATCTCTGGGATGCCCTTCGATATAAAGAACTTTTGCAGATTTATCGCGATTATCGATCAAAAAGCTTTTACTGTTATTTTCTGTAACAATTTCCTTTTCGTTCGATTTAACGCTCAAAGTATAGCGAACAAATCCCCTTTTTCGAGGCGAAAACTTAATTGGAATCCGAGATGCCGTTCCGCTTATGACTTCCGTTTTCTGCTTGACGATCGCTCCTTCCTCACGCAATTCCAGAGTGATTTCTTTGCTTTCGACAGGATGATTCTTGATAAGAGCGGAAATTTCAACGACAGAGTTTTCAGTCACCGAGTGATTTGCCGTAATTTTTGAAATCTCGATATCGTCTGATTTCTCACTGCCAAAGCCAACCGTATAAACGGGAAAACGTTTGGACTGCAAAAAGTTGGCGTGCTCCAAAGGATCGCCCCCACCGTTATCTGCGCCGTCAGTGAAAAGAACCGCGCCGGCTACGGCGTCCCGGTTGCCCACCTCCATCGCGAAATCCAGACAATCAGCTACATTTGTTTCAGAGCCATGGGCCGTGACCTCGGCAGGATTGCTTAATCTTCCGACTTCTGATGAAAAGCGGTAAAGTTGAATTTTAAAGTTCTTTTCGAGCTCGTTCAAAAGACCGGGATTTTTCTCCCCGCCCAACAGTTTTTTGACCAATTCGATCCGGGATCCCCCCTCTTTTGTGTCCGGTATCGACATGCTTTTCGAATCATCCACAAATAAGAGCAATGAGGATTTGCGTGGGATCACCTTTGAAACGTTGATGATTGGCTCTAAAAGGGCAAAAACAAGCAAAGCTATGACTGCTATTTTCAACGCAATTAAAAAGTTTTTCAAAAGCCGGCTCACTTGTAACGTCGTCTTGAGATAAATCATCCAAAGAACAAAAAGCAATAAAGCGAGAAGACCGATGAGCGCCACAAACGACGGCATGTGCTTGATGGCAAACTGCCCTTCCCGGAAAACGACCGGGCTGTATTTTAATAAAAACTCCATGTTACTGTTTTGATTTCACTTTAGAGAGCGCTTCATAATATTTTTCCACAAGATCTTTATATTCCGCGGGAATTTCTTCCTCGTTACTAAGAAACAGTTTTTCTTTGTTTTTGATCAATTCAAGCTGTTGGGCAAGCTCCGCTTCCAATGCTCTGAGCGGAGAAAGAATCCTTTCTTCAATGTCTTGGAATCTTTGTGGATTGCCTCCGGTAAAAGTACGCATTATCTCTTGTAAATTTTGACCGATGCGCTGCGCTTGACCCGATAGAGAGGTATCAGATTGGGTCGTTTTCCGGATCAAATCCAAGTCTTTGATCCCCCCGACAAACTCCTCATTCCACCATTCTATTTGAGACGGTTCCAAATTTTGAACGGGTTGGTTCGGCTCCCCGGGCCCAGCACGAGACGAACGCTGAGAGTCCTCCCTGGCTAAGGGCTGCCCGTCGGTTTTATCTGTGGTCCGATTGAGTTGGGTTCGCTCTTTTAGGTTTTCAAGAGACTCACGCACATTCCGGGTCTGTTCCAATGCGACGTCTAATTTTTCCTCATGCGTCTCGGCAAACCGGGTTCTCAGCTTGGTCAATTCTTTTGCGGTTCGATCAAGCATTTTCTGGATATCGTGACTCGCTTTTTGAGCTGATCCCACTTTATTTTCTTTCAAAAGATTTTGAGCGCGATCCATTGCCGTTTCAACGTTTGCCCGGTCCAGCTCATGTTGAAGCTTTTTGAGCTCCCTGGAGGCTTTATTTTTCGAATTTTCGGTTCTTTCTGAAAGCTGCCGGATGTGTTCCTTAGCTGCTTCAAAATCGTCTTTGACTTTCGCTTGTCGCCGCTGCGATTCTTTTGAACGATCCTGATTGTTTTGAGTCGGTTTTGAAAGTTTGGCCAGGTCCTGAGTTAACTGTTTTTGTTCCTGAGCCAGTTGTTGAAATTCACTCTCCAAAGACTCGATCTGCTTGCGAAGCGACTCATTCCGGTTCCGTTGCAACAAACTCTCGAGCTGCTTCAATCGATTCAAAGCCTGCCGGCCTTTGGCGGCGGCTAAATCGGAGTTTTCCTGCCTGAGATTATTCGATGAGCTGCTCATCTCAGAGCTGGCCCGGCGTAAACTTTCCTGCATCTGTCTGGAGATGCTCCTGCTCTGTTGTGACTGCCGGTCTTGCCGGGATAATTCCTGTGTTTCGCGCCGTAACTGTTCCTGCCGGCGCCGCAACTCTTGAATGCGGCGTTTTTGTTCTTCATCCGGCAAGGGCTTGTTTGCCAGCTTGCGTAATTGCCGGTTGACTTGTTGCTGCCGCCTGGCCAGCTCCTTCACTTTTCGAAGCGCATCTTCAAGCTCCTGGTCCCTTTTCTGTTGACTGTTTTGCCGCGGCGTCTCGTACTTGTTTTTGAGCTTTTTCATTTCGTCTTCAAAGAGCTGGGCCAACTCATCGAGAGAAGACTCATTCGCGGCTGCTCCGGCGCTCTGAGAACGCTGCAACTGGGTCTCGGTCATTTGAGCTTCGGCGCGGCCCAAATGTTTCAGCGATTCCATCTCATAAGTCAAACCTCGGTCTAACTGTTTGTTGCTTAATTCTGCCAGCGCTTTATCCATAGACTCCAGGGCCTTTTCATAATACGGTCCGAGATCGTCTCCGGAACCCCCGGAAAAAAGAGAACGCTGCTGCATCTGAAAAAGGGTGCTCTCCGTCACCTCTTTTAAATTCTCCTGACTGTTGATAATGATAGACAACTCCTCTTCAAATGCTTCAGGCGTCATCAGGTCTTTATGGTCGATGAGCTTCCAGGTCGCTACGATAATATCTTTCTGAGTTTGTGACAGCTTGCCGCCAAGTCCTCCACCACCGCCTCCGGTCTGGCCTTGAGACATCGGGCGGAAAAACTCCTGCTCAAAAGAACGAATATCGACAAAAAAGATGTCTGTACGGATCGCAGCCTTTTTTGCATTGTGCGCATCTTCCGCTTGAATATAGTAAGTTAAAAAATCACCAGGCTGGAGTTCCATATCCTCGAGATAAAACAGAGTCTCCGCAGAATATTCCTGAATTTCGTCGGCATTCCCAGGAGAGCGCCCGTTTTGCTTTGTCTTTCGGAGGACAACAGTCTTCTCCGGATCGCTATTGACCGCATAAAACAGCTTCAGCGATTTGAGGCCGTAATCATCCTCGACCCGGACCTTCACCGGCACCTCTTCGAGCATCGTCGCCTTCACGTCGCGTCCCGGGCGTTCAACCGTCACCACCGGCGGGAGATCGGGTAAAGCATGAATGAAGTACTCGGGCGGAGGTTCATTCTGCAATCCATCCAAATCGGAGATATAAATGCGATAAAAAGAATCGCGCGTCACTTTGAACGACGCCGTGACAACGGTATCCGCAGATACGGATGTTTTAAGCTCACGGCCCTCCCCTATCTTAATAGCCGCTTTCTCGAGTGGTTTGTCTGTGATAGCCGAAATTTTTACAAAGGTCCCTTCCGGAGCCCATATGTCACCCGTGTTCACCTCTTTTTTGGTTTTCAACCCAGTGTATTTCGGATAATGATACGTCAAATCTACCTGCTTGACGTGTGGCGCATCGTAGACAGTCAAAGTAAAAATATCGGAAAGCTGGTCTTCGGCTTTGACGTAATATTTTGTCGGGGTTCGGACATCAAAAAAACTGAATTCATACTTTGCGTTTGAATCTGTTGGCTCCATCTCGAGTTTTTTCCAGGTGGAGTCATCAGTGCTGAAATATAAAAACACCGATTCCGCTTCAAACGCATTCAACTCGGCGGTAATGTCCTGCGACGCCCCTAATGGCACACGCGAGTTGCCGGGAAAAACATGCAACCCAGGCGTCAAAACAACCCGGGGAATTTCCCAAGGTGCAAAAATCCGGTGCGATTTAAACAGGAACGAATCGCTATTTGAAAAAAACAACGCCGCTAAAAAAACAGCTGCCAAGCCGGCGGCGCTGCCCCACATCGCGGCGCCAGTCGTGCGGATCGTTTTGCTCAGATTCAAAGGCGCCACATGAACGTTGACGTCTTCGAGTAACTTGTCGAGAATTTCAGATGAAATCGTTGCTGTCCCGCCGCCGCCTAATTCGACTGCCGTAACCAATCTGTCGTCTAAATGGGAATGTTTCTCTTCGATATAGCGCGCTATCTGGGTATGCGTGGGAATTTTACGAGCAGGGCGAATGATGGACAGATAGACAAAAAGAAAAAACAAAAGAACAATACATCCGAGTAATAAGAAGCGCACAATATGATCGAGATCAACCAAGGATTCCAAAGCGTAAGCCAGCAAGAAAGAGCCTGCGACAGCAATAAGAACTTTCGCTACGCCGCGGACGAAAACCGTAACCCTCCAACGCCGGCAGACTTTGTCGATTTGGTTTATAAGCGTTTCATGTTGATACGGCATGTTTTTTCCTTATCGATAGGTCCGGTTCCCCAGCCAGGTTTCACAGATCAAAAGCAGAATCACAGAAAAAATCGCCACCTTCCAAAGTTTTTGGTGATCCTCTAATTGATCGCTTAATCCGGCTGATGCAACCGTGGCGCTTTGAGTTTCATCTTCTGTTCCGGCGACGATCTTTTCGTGAAACTCGTCAACAGTTGCCGGCGTCAAATCAGACTCTTTCGGGTCGATATTGACGGCAAAATATCCCAAGCTGCGATTCCTTTTTTTGATCTCGTAAATTCCAGGGTCGCGAGTCGCTTCGTAATAATTCGATTTTAATTCCGCCCGTTCTCCCACCGGAGATTGAATAAAGTACTGATCTTTTTTCAATAAAGCCGCCGGAAAATTCTCCAGCGTCACCGGCTGGCCCACCAAATAAGAGCTCTGTCCTTTTTTCTTAGCAGCGACATAATCCAAGGTCTGATACAACAAGGGGAGGAAAATGGCTTTTACCGGCAAATTATTCCATTCGGAGTCGAGGCTCGAGGTCATAAGCAACACCTTGCCGCTCCCCACCGACCGTTCGATGAACGCGGGGTTGCCGTCGTCAAAATAAGCGATGACCGATTGCGGGACCATAGGTTCGGTGAGAAAATATTGATAGAATTGCGCTGTGCTGGGATCGCCGTTACCGGGATCAGAGAATATTCGGAAAACCGGGTGCTGGTATTCCACTTCCGCAAGAATGACTCCGTTTTCCCGTTGAAGGGCGTCAAAAGCCCAAGCGCTCACAGTTGCCGGTGAAAGTTCGCGAAACAATCGATTGAAGATCGCCGGATTTGTCTGATCACCAAGTGTGATAACCAATCCACCGCCGGCGCGGACAAAATAGAGTAACCGCTCGATTGTCTGCCGGCTGAGATCTTTTACATTCGCTAAAATCACGACACGGTAACTGTTGAAATTCAGGGAATGACTGTTTTGGGGGGTGGTTTCGACTAAGGTGTATTTTGCTAATTTGTCCAGATCGATGGCTTTCCTCAGAAAAAACAATTCATCAGCAGTGGCGTCCCGGAGGTCCGGCTCACCGTTTACGGCAAGTATCTGCATCTTTGTTCTGTTTTCGGCGACAAAGTAGAACCTGTTGTCAGAATCGATGGACTCCTCTGCCTGCACCATGATAAATCCTCTCACCCGTCCTTTAGATAACTTCACACTGTGAAAATTAACGACTTTTTCCTCCCGAGCGAGTAACGTGACCTTTTTCTTTGCCGCTTTTCTTCCATTAATATTCATGGAAACCACAACACGCTTCTTTTCACTCCCAAAATTTTTCAGACGGGCAAGAATATTTTTTTTTGAATCATGTTCATCCTTCTGCGTAATCAGCACTTCGCTGATAGCAATATTCGAAACAGATTCTCCCTGGATAGGAATCAACTCTAAACGAATCCCGGGTTGCAGCTCCAGGTGTGAATAGATATTCTGCAAACCTGTTTTTTGCAAATCCGAAATCAAATAAATGATTTTGTTGGGTAATGCCGATTCTAACAAATGGGATTCCGCCGCTTGAAACGCTTGGCTGAAATGCGTGCCGGAGTTTGAGAGTTTTAAACGTGTGTCAAGCTGATTTGCGAGCAGCTCGAACTCCGAATTCGTTTCACCAACGACTGTGGATGTTTCAGCAAATTGCATGACAGCGACTTCATCACCGGAATTGAAGGATGCGAGCACTTCTTTCGCTTTCGCACTCGCTTTTTTGAATTTATCTTCATAAGCCATACTCAAAGAATTGTCGACCAAAATCACGGCCGTTTGGGGTTGTGTACCCCATAATTTCCCGGATTCGGCTGATTGAAAAAACGGCCGTGCAAAAGCCAGGGCCAAAAGCGCCAAAGCGGTCATCCGCAGCAGAAGAAGAATGAACTGCTTTAATTTCTGTGATTTCACTCTTTGATTCGGATTGACCAGCAAAAATCGCATGGCGGCAAACGGAAGTTTCACAGCGCGGTTGCGTTTTATCAGATGTAGGATCAGCGGTATCGCGGCCGCAAACGCGCCCCAAAGAAAAAGAGAATTGAGAAACGATAGCCCGAACATGTTAACCTTTTCCACTTCGGTATGCTAAGTAACTAAACAAGGCAAAATCGATGGGTTTTGCCGTATTGAGAATATGATAATCAATTTTAAGACGGCTGCACTCCTTTTTAAAAGTATCCAAGTGCGCGTTCAAATTCTGTAAATAGGTTTCGCGTACAAGCGAGGGTATCGCGACAAATTGTGCAGACCCCTCCATATCGATAAACTTAGTCGCATTTTTAAACGGAAACGAGATCTCGGTTTCGTCCATGATGTGAAACAGGATGACATCATGTCCTTTAAAACGGAAGTGCTGTAGACCTCTTACAACCGATTCCGGATCATCGAGAAGGTCCGATATCAAGATAATCATGCCCTTTTTATTTAACCTTTCAGCTATTTGATGTAATGGCAGCGAAAGATCCGTTTCTTGGCCGGTCTCCAAATCTTCGAGAGATTGCAGGACAGAGAGCAGATGGCCTTTTTTATTTCTCGCCGGGATATATCGTTTTATTTCCTGATCAAACAACATCAAGCCGACGCCGTCGCGTTGCCGGAAAATTAAATAGCCCAACGACGCCGCGACATAAGAGGCATATTCGATTTTGGAGACCGAGTCCCCAGCGTATTCCATTGAAGCGCTGACATCCAGCAAAATCATGCAGCCGAGGTTTGTTTCCTCTTCAAACTGCTTTACATAGAAGCGGTCTGAGCGCGCAAACATTTTCCAGTCGATAAAACGAACATCGTCTCCCGGAGTATATTCCCGGTATTCCGCGAACTCGGAGCTGAAGCCGCGGTAAGGGCTGCGGTGCAGGCCTGATATAAATCCCTCGACCACTGTGCGAGCCCGCAGCTCCATGCCGGATATTTTCGAAAGAATCTCAGGATCGAGAAATCGAAGTTGATTGGCCATTTTTCTCTATAACCCCGATCTCGGTTCGGGTACGGTTTCCAAAAGCCGGTTAATAATATCCGAAGAAGAAACCTTCTCGGATTCCGCATAAAAATTCGTCAAAATACGGTGCCGCAAAACCGGATGTGCCAAAGCTTTGATATCCTTAACCGAGACGTTGTAGCGGCCTTCCATGATAGCGCGGGCTTTTGCGCCTAAAATAAGATACTGAGAAGCGCGGAGACCCGCGCCCCAACTGACCCAGTTTTTTACATAATCAGGGCTATTTGAATTGCTTGGCCTGCTTGCGGCGACTAACTGTACAGCGTATCGGGCGACTTGTTCAGAGAGCGGAACTTTTCGCACCACTTTTTGGAATTCCATGATCTCCTGTCCGCTAATAACGCTTTTAAGGTCCGGCACATAATTGGATGTCGTCGAAGTGACAACTTGCACTTCTTCCTCTTCCGGCAAATAATCCATGACGAGATTAAACATGAAACGGTCCAATTGGGCTTCCGGCAGCGGATAGGTACCCTCCAATTCGATGGGGTTCTGAGTCGCCAGCACAAAAAACGGTTCTTCCAGATCGTAGGTTGTTCCGCCGGTAGTGACTTTGTGCTCTTGCATCGCCTCCAAAAGGGCGGCTTGAGTTTTCGGGGGCGTCCGGTTAATCTCATCCGCTAAAATTATATTAGCAAAAATCGGGCCTTTGATAAAATTCATCGCCCGTTTGCCGCTGATGCGATCTTCTTCGATCACGTCGGTTCCGATGATGTCAGCAGGCATGAGATCCGGAGTAAATTGAATTCGTTTATAATTGAGGTCCAGAATTTGCGCGATGGCTTTGATCAAAAGCGTTTTCGCAAGCCCCGGAACGCCGGTAATCAGACAGTGTCCGCCGGTAAAAAGTACCGTTAACACATGAGAAATTACGGTATCCTGGCCGACGATACTTTTGCGCAGCTCTTTGACAATTTTCTCGCTGCCCTCTCTGAGTTTTTCGACTAAGACAATGTCCTCTTTATCATCCGATTTGGTTGCAAATTCTAACATCTGTTCTCCTGGGTTGAATGTAACTATTCAGACGTGAGAAACTTCGGAGTGCAAAACTTTAGTTTTGCACTGTTTCAATGAAAGCTACAACGCTAAAGCGTTGCACTCCGATACCAAAGGCTGAATAGCTACGATCGAATAAAATTAAGTTGTTGACCATTATAAAATTATCTGCGTAACGATAACAGTTAATGTGTTAACGCATAAATCACAAAATTGATTCCTAACTTGAATGCCTCTGCCGAATAATAGGTTGGATAGCGTCTATCTTTAGCGTGTTCCCAGGCGTCTCCGATATCCACATTCCGCATCACTAAAACCATCAGTCGATCTTGCTCGTCGAAGATACCCATACAACGCTGGTTGATTCCTCCTTTTTCAAAGGTGACCCCGCGCAGCCAGGAGCCGAGCCCCGGAATCTGAATAAACTCATCAAAGTCATAAAAGCAGTGAAAAATCGGATGGCTCAACGGAATATCTTGAATCGGGTGCTTGGGAAGTACTTTTTTCATCTGCTGCACAAAGTTGAGCCATTCAAAAGCCCCATGAAAATCATCGACCATGAGAAACCCACCCCGCAGCAGCCATTCTCGCAGTTTATCAGCTTCTTCTTGCTTAAGGCTCATGTATCCCACTTCAACCGCATACGCAAACGAATAACGAAAAATATCTTCGTCGATAAACGACAGTGAAACGGGTTCTTCGGCAACATTGAGTGCGGTCCATTTTCTGAGTCCTTCCATAAAATTTTCTTCAGCAGAAGGGTAATCCACCGCCCACCAAACCCAATCCCTTCCGAAAGGATTGCGCCGTTCAAAATTGATCCCGCCCGAGGTGTATTTAAAACGGAGAAATGTAAACTCGTCGCCGCTGTTTCCTTGTGGCAAGCTTGGCTTTACAGAGAAAAAGAAAAGAGAAATAAGGCAGAATCGACCAAACCGGGCGAACATCATGATTTAATGAGAGTAGTGGTAAATCAAATAATTAATCCCTAATCGATAGGCGTCTTTGGAAAATTCCGGAGTGCTTTTAGGCAGCTCCCAGCCATCTCCAACGTCATTATTGTAATTGATAAGAACCATGATACGGCCGTCATGGTCAACGATGGCCCAATACTCGGGCGGTTCACGTAAATAAGGCGTGAGCTTGTGGATATCATTCAAATCAAAATAGCAGTGAAAAATCGGATGGGTGACATCCAGTCTTTGCCACTTGTATTCTGGCAAGACTTTCCTGATTTCCCGCTTCCAATTGTACATTTCAATTTCCCACCGGAAGTCGTCGACCATAAGAAATCCCCCGCGTAACAGGTATTCTCGCAGGTTCTTCACTTCTGCATCCGACAAAGTCAAGTAGCCGATTTCGCAGGCATAGATAAAAGGATAGTTAAATATTTCTTCGTCAGCAAACGTCAAAACTTTGTTTTCTTCCGAAACTTTAATAGAGGAGAGCGCCTGCAGCGCCTTATAAAGATTGTGCTCGGCTTGCGGGTAATCATGCGCCCAGGGCGGCGCATTCGTGGTAAAACCGTAACCGTAGCGCATTCCGTGGTCTGTCCATCGAATTCTAATAAACGTAAAATGATCACCGCTGGTATCCTGTGCGAACGCATTTGGAGCACACAGGAAAGCAGCTAACAACAAGAAAGTAAAGTTGAGCAAGCACAACCCCTGTTTTTGATTCATCTGTTTAGGATCTGTATAGTGAGCGTCTGAACGAAAGCGACCTTCTCTTCCCGAAGGCCTCCTGGCCGAGGGTGGATTCCTGCATAGCTCGGCGGGACGCCTTCGCGAAGAGGTTTTAAAATCAAGCATTTTTCGAGTTTTCGTTCAGATACTAGTTAGCTGTCATTTGGTGCTTTCGATACACGCCAGCAAAATCTCTTGAGCTTTTTCATAGCCCGGTGCGATTTCCAAAGACGCCAAGGCCGATTTCTTCGCTTCTTTTATGAAACCCGCTTGTAAATAGGCGTCGGCCAAATCGCAGTGAGCGCCGGCTAAATCTTGCGGCTGGGTGAGTAATTGTGTTTTAAATTCCTTGATAGCCAGATCATATTTCTTTGTTTTCAAATAAACGGACGCCAATTTTTTATGGATGGCAGCTTCAAAGGGGGTAATAAAAATCAATTTGCTCAATGCCTGTACTGCGCTTTGATAGTTTTCAGTTTCAATTGAAATATCCGCCAACAATTTGAGCGACTCACTATTTTTGCCGTTTCGACGAGTATACGCGATGAGCTCTGAAACCGCTGCTTTTTTTTGATCTTTCCTGAGATAGATATCTGCTAACGCAGTATACGGATTTTCCCCGGTCACATAATGTGGGAACAGTTCTTTTGCTTTTGATAAATAAGAGATAGCTGGTTCAAACTCTCCATTCTTTTTATAATACATACCAAGTTGATAATTTAAGAATGGATTATTCGGCTTTTTTGCCAGTTTTTTCAGTAAATTCTCCCCGGGCTGCTCAGAATGAGCCCTCCACTCCCTGGGCTTAAAAGAGTAATCGACAGAATCGAGTTTGTATTTTTGCTTGATACGATTCCGGAAGCCATCATTCAAAGCATCGAGAGACTCGCTGTACACCCGTTGAAAGACTTCCTTTGTTTCAATACCGGCTTTAAACTCTTCGAACGTTTGCAGCAATTTCTGAATTCCATACTTCTCAACCAAATATTCCACTACCAATGAAGCTTGAAAATAAGACAATGTCACTTGTCCAGGACTTGTGGGCCGGTTAAATCCGGCATCCAGATCTTTCAGGTGCAAAATCCGGTCACTCTGAAATGCATGAATAAACGGAATGTGTAAGTTCATATTCCAATACGGATTCGAATTCGTGGTTTCGTAGACAGCAATGCCTTCAGCCAACCAGCGCGGAATGCGGTTTTTGCTTAACCTGAGGTGAGTCACATGAACGAGCTCGTGCCATAACGTTTCACCCCAAACAAAATCCCCTGTTGAGCGCGCACGTGGTGAATCCATTGCAACAACGTTTCCGAAACAGATACCCAAGAAAGCTTGTGCACCAGGTAACCCAAAGCAACGAACCGCAAAATCATCATGCTCCGGAAAAATTTCCAGGATAACCGGAGCGGTCTCCTTGAGATTATATTTCGCAACCAGCGCCGTGTAACTTTTAGCGACCAGCTCTTTAACATAACCGGATAAAATCGCATCGTCTTTCTCGTGAATCCGAATGGTGAAATTTTGAAAATGATGCGTCTTGTATTGCGGGAAATCATCAAATAACCTGAGCACATTCCCCACGTATCTGTTGTAGGGATCTTTCTCGAATGCTTTTTCCAATTCCTCTTTCGCTGCCTGCTCTTCACCCAACCGGCTCAAGCTTGTTCCTAAACCGGCGCGCGCCAGCCAGTTGAGCGGATTTAAATGCAGTGCTTTTCGATAATAAACAACCGATTCTTTGAATAGATAGCGTTTAGTGAGAAATTCAGCGACCTCAAAGTACAAATCGTCAAACTTTGGATTCACAGCCAGGATCGCGCTCTCTTCGTCTTTAAACTTCCTGTCGTCCTTTAACGCAAAGAAACAGAGCGCCCTTAAAATTCGGGAATTGAGGGCATTGGGGTTGACATCAAAAGCGGATGATAACTTTTTCAGCGCCGCCTCATAATCCCCTAAAGTAATTTTGATTTCCGCTAATAAATTGTGGGCATGGACCAAGTTGGGATTAATGTTCAGCGCCTTCTCAGCCTCCTCTTGAGCTTTATCGAAATCGCTCGCTTTCCAACACTTGGCCAATCCCAGGTGAGCTTCTGCGGCATTGGGATTGATTTTTAAAGCATCTTCAAAAACGCCGATGGCGTCTGCGACATTATATTTGGAAAGAAACAAATTGCCCCAATAAATGTATGCTTGCCAGAGTTTGGGATTTTGTTGGGTTGCTCGATAGAAAAGATCATTTGCGTCTTGAACGCGATCGAGATAAACGCACGCTTGCGCGATCAGATTGAGATCTTCGGCAGAGAGATTGGGCTGAGAATGATAATAAGATATAAAATAATTGAGCGTTTGGCGCGCAGCTTCACTTTCGCCCCACTCCGATTGCATCATGCCAAGCTCAAGCCGTGACAAAAGATGACCGGGTTCAGCTTGTAAAGCTTGATGAAATTTCGAGCGGGCCGCGCCATAATTGCCCTGCTGCAACAAGGCTTTCCCAATAAGAGTTAACGCGGTGGGATTCGCAGGGAAGCGAGCGAGCGCCTTTTGACTGATTTTTTGTGCCTGAACATAATCGCCCGTTTCGAAATAAAGCCGGGCTAATCCGAGATGGGCTTTGAGAGCCGCCTGTTTGTTTTTCGCCGCTTTTTCATAGTTGACGGCGGCTTGTCCATATTTTCCCTGCTGATGCAGTTTCACTGCTTTCGCTAAATACGCATCATCTAATGCAACAACTGGCAAGGATAAAGCGGGTATAAAAAAGAGAAACAAGAAAATTGTGAATGTGCGGCTCACCTTCAATTCCTCTATGGTATCTCTTTCAATAAACAACGTCTCTGACTCAAATATTTCTGAACGGGCTTTTCAAGATCGATGTAGATGGACTGTTACTTCTGTAACACAACTTTGAGGGCTGTCGAACAGTACCTTATTACGCGGATGCGATCTCAATGTTCCTTTATGTAATTTAATATATCTGCAACGATTTCCAATATAAAATCGACCAAATGAGTAATTTAGCTGACAAATTCCCATTAAATTTTCTTAATTTAAAACAGGGAAAAACCAAATGGAAGTGTTGCAGATAACCGTCAACCCATTAGAACAAGGATGATCAGAATGCACGGATTTAGATTAATTCAGGCGATATAAAAGGCAGGAAGGCATCCGTGCTTTCCGATTATCCGTGTTCTGAACATCACAGTCACTGGTTACAGAGGAAAAATCATATGGCTAACACCCCTGCCTATTAATTGAACAAGTCAAACTGGGGTGGCGGCTCCTCTGCCGGCGGCCAGACACAGATCCGCTTGAGCTTTTCGGAAGGAACCGGAGTTATCAAATTCAACAACAGCGCCGGGTCGTCGATTCTGCGATCCAGCCAGGTCTTGACTGTCCCGGGAGGCAAGATAAACGGCATTCTATCATGTATCTCGCCGATGAGCGAATTCGGGCTCTGGGTGATGATACTGCAACTATAGCGGTCATCCCCGCCGTCTTGATTCCATCTTTCGTAAATCCCGCCCAGAAGCATGATCGGTTGCTCCTCATGCACGAACTCATAGGTCTCTTTTTTTCTGACCCGTTTGCCGTCATACTTCCTGCTGTGATAAACGGGCTTTTGGTTGACTTTTTTATTCTCGTAGAAGCCGTTTACGGGAATAGCGCAACGCCGGTACTGCAACAGAGTACGCTGGTAAGGTTCTTCTAACTTCTCTTTGCGGGTGTTGAACCAGGTGCGGCGCGGTTTAAATTCAGGGCTGTTTTTGGGAATAAGGTTCCAGAACATGGGTCTGGATGCTGCTGTCTGCTCTTCGGTACCATAGATGACCGTGATATCCCGGTACGGCAGAATGTCCTTATCCATGACATAAGGCAGCTCCGAACGTTGCAGCGGGAAGCCGAACAGATGCTCGAACAGCTCCACCGTAAGCATTTTTTGTAGATAAAAGCGTCCGCACATGGCCATGAAAGTTTAGCAATTTGTGGAACGTACAAAATTTATGAGCATAAGGCAATCATTTTTATTGACTTTTGGACTGGTAGTGTTTCATATCATTTTCAGGACAAGCGCCTAGAGGAAACTTTTTCTTACTACGATACGTAGTAAGAACATATCCATTCAATTCCCTTTATGAGTTTAAAAAAATATACATTCACATTCGATCCGAACAAAAAAGGTCTGCGCAAAATTTTGGGCGATCTGGAAACGGATATCATGGAAATCCTCTGGAAAAGAGAGGAATTAACCGTACGCCAGGTTTACGATCTGCTGAAAGGGCAACGCAAGATAGCTTACACAACGGTGATGACTGTTATGTCACGATTGGCGGAGAAGGGATTGCTGCAAAAGATCAAAGCGGGCGTTGCTTTCGTTTACCGGACAACGAGCAGCCGTGACGAGTTTACCCGGTCCATCTTGAGCCGGGTGTTCGATGGATTGCTGCAGGACTTCACCACACCTGCCATCAGTCAATTTTTGGATTCGGTTGAAGATGTGGATCCGGAAAAAATGGCAGATCTCGCTCGCCTTATCGAAGAGAAACGTAAGAACAAAAATGTTTGAGTGGCTGTCAAGTCAGTATGTTAAGCTGATTTTGAATTACCAAATCCTATTAGGAAATCCCTCCGGGTGCGGAGCGGTTGAACTGTTGCGCCTTTTCACGTTTACGTTAGGCGTCATCCTTGTTGGTAAATTGTTCATCCATGTGATCGTTTTCAGCCATTTAAAACGGAGGTTTCCAAAATTTTCTGAAGGTGAGTTTCCGGACTTTTTTAGCATCTTAAAACGAAGCGCAGAAAAAGTTCAGCTCGTGAACATCCCGCCAATTTTTCAATTCAGTAACGAACGCCCGCTCGTGTTTACCATCGGCTCTCTACGGCCGGCGATTTTTTTGGCGCCGCGATTAGTAGAAAAACTTCAACCGGAGGAACTAGAAGCGGCTCTCATTCATGAGTTTACCCACATCAAGCGCAGGGACAATCTACTGATCTGGTTCTTAGAGATTTTCTTCCTCGCGACTCCTCTTCTCATCGTTCAGGTTTTTGCTATCAGCTTTATTTTCAGCATCGAGAATTCTGTTTACGCTATCCTGGGCACGCTTGCCGGATTAACAATTTTTAAAGCCTTTATCTGGCAAAGGATTCTTTACCTGCGGGAGCTTTCATGTGATGATCTTTCTGTAGATAAAATTAAAGATCCGCTCATTTTGGCCGCGTCTTTGACCAATGTCTGGCGGATCGGGAAAAAACTTCCAAAATACCGCTGGCAAAGAGGATTGTCGTTTGCCCAAACACTCTTACCGGTTTCTTTAAGTCTCGATTTCCGCATCGAGAGACTCCTGAATTACAAACGCCCCTGGTTTAAATTTTTTCTGGGGAAAGCTTTCAAAGTGACTGGCGTTTTGTTTGTGATATTTACAGTGGTCTTTTTGGTGTGGTTTTATTCGAAATACGGCCATTTGAATTTAGGGATTCAGGACGCGCATCGTTTTCACGTTTGCACGGATTTATGTCATCATAACTAACCCCTTTTTTTGCACAAAACTACTATCGCTTGTAGTAGACTTAATTAAATGATAGGAGAACGAACATGGCTAAAAATTTCTTGCTATGGACCGGCTTTGTCACCATGCTGGTGATTGGGGTATTCAACTGCGGCTTTAAAGTCAATTTGTAACTCCTAAATTGAGCGATTTAGCTTTGAATTGTCCGATCAACGGGTTTGGGTGTTCAGAATAAGGTGTTCACGCTTCAGCGTGTTTTCCCCCTCACCCCGGCAAGCTAAAGCTTGTACACCGCCCCTCCCCCGGTCAGGAATCGCTCAATTTAG
>JBHHWX010000080.1:0-15917 GCA_046756745.1 bacterium
AAGACATCAAAAATCAAGTTTTCGTTCAGACACTAAATAAATGAATTTTACAACATCGGCAAAGTTTTGTCGATGTACGGGGCTAAGCGCCTAATTGGCCCGCTCATGCAAGCGTTTATATCATAGCGATTATTCACAAAACAAGCAAGCGCCGATTTTACTTTGCTGTAACTTTTAACTTGCTTTACACTCATGCAATTTTTATATTGTGCCTTCAACTTGATTTCTCATCTAACACCCTAAATCGAGGAGGAGAACTCACCTTGGCAGACCTATTTGAGAAGTGTCTCAATTTTACTACAGCAACGGAGCTACAGAAAGAGGGCTGGTATCCATACTTCAAACCCATTGAATCGGGCGCAGGTTCAGAGGTCTGGATTGATGGCAGAAAACTCATCATGATCGGCTCGAATAATTACTTGGGCCTTACGCAAGATAAACGCATAAAAAAAGCAGCGATTGCAGCCGTTGAAAAATACGGTTCCGGCTGCACAGGATCGAGATTTCTTAATGGGACCTTACCTTTACATGTTGAGCTGGAAGAGAAACTCGCAAAATTCATGAACCGCGAAGCAGCCCTCATTTTCTCAACTGGTTTCCAGACAAACTTAGGGACCCTTTCCACCATTGTCGGTAAAGATGACATTATCTTTGCAGACCGGAACAATCATGCGAGCATTGTCGACGGCTGCCGGCTTTCCTTCGGACGTGTCGTCAAATTCAAGCACAACGATATGCGGGATTTGGAAAGGCTGTTAAAAGCAAGTAAAGATCGGGGAAAACTGATTGTTGCTGATGGCGTTTTCAGCATGGAAGGCAATCTTATCGATCTTCCCGATTTGATAAAAATGTCAAAGGCTTATGGGGCGCGGGTGATGATCGACGAAGCCCACTCAATTGGAGTGTTCGGAGAACATGGCCGGGGCGCTGTTGAGCATTTTGACTTAGAGGAAGACGTCGATATCGTGATGGGGACATTCAGTAAGTCTTTCGCCTCCCTCGGTGGTTTTATTGCTGCAAATGCACGCGTCATCGATTATATTCAACATCATGCTCGAGCCTTGATTTTTTCAGCAAGTATGCCGCCAGCGGCGGTAGCTTCTGTGATCGCAGCTCTTGAAATCATCGAAACAGAACCTGAAAGAAGGGAGAAGCTTTGGCGAAATGTCCGAAAGATGAAAAGGAGCTTTGACGAATTAGGGTTTGACACCTGTGGGTCGGAAAGCCCGGTCATTCCAATCGTCGTCGGTGAGATGATGGATACATTCGTTTTTTGGAAAAAATTGTTTGACAGCGGCATTTACACCAATGCAGCCGTTCCCCCGGCGGTCTCACCGGGACACGCATTGATTCGAACCAGTTATATGGCGACCCATACGGATGAAGAACTCAACAAAGTGCTGGATGTTTTCGAAAAACTTGGGAGAGAATTCGGTCTCATTTAAATAGGCACGTCAAGCAATCTTACATTGTACATCCAAAGGTCGTAGGAAAGATTACTACGACCTTTTTCTTTTAGTTTGTTAGGCCGAAAACGACCTACTCCCGTCATTACTTAACTTGACTTAACTGATTAAACAAGACAGAGAGAAATGAGCATCGAAATCTCAAGAGTCGAGACAAAAAAGGATTTGACTCAATTCATCAAGCTACCCTGGAAAATTTACAAAAACGATCCCCATTGGGTGCCGCCTCTCATCATCGATATGAAAAAAATCTTAAATAAGCAGAAAAATCCGTTTTTTCAACATTCGGAAGCGGAATACTTTTTGGCCCGGCAGAACGGACAGGTCGCCGGACGGATTGCAGCCATCATCAATCATAACCACAACAATTTTCACAATGAAAACATCGGTTTTTTTGGCTTTTTTGAATGCGTAAACGAACCTGCCATTTCAGAGGCTTTGTTTCAAACCGCCGTAGATTGGGTTAAAGAAAAAGGAATGTCACAAATCCGCGGGCCGATGAATTTTTCAACAAACGATACCTGCGGAATGCTTTATGAAGGCTTCGATTCTCCGCCGGTCATCATGATGACTTATAATCCCGAATATTATCTGTCTTTGCTGAAGCAGGCTGGTTTCTTAAAAATAAAAGAACTCTATGCCTACTATTTTGACAGCACAATGCCCATGCCAAGCCGTTTTGAAAGCATCGGGAAAAGAACGCTCAGAGATAAAAGTATCCAAATCCGGAAAATCAATTTAAAGGATTTCGAGAATGAAGTAAAAACGGTTTTAGAAATTTACAATGAGGCTTGGAAAAATAATTGGGGATTTGTACCCATGACTGAAGCCGAATTTCAGCATTTAGCAAAAGATTTAAAACCTGCTGTTGATAGAGATATCGTCTATATAGCTGAAGTCAATGGTGAGCCAGCGGGATTTTCATTAGCTTTGCCTGACTATAACCAAATATTAAAGGACATCAACGGTCGCCTTTTCCCTTTTGGAATTGTCAAATTGCTCATGAACAAGAACAAGATTTCGCGAGTTCGTGTGATCACATTGGGCGTAAAACAGAAATTTCTTAACAAGCGGGGGCTTGCGCCAACTTTTTATTATGAAACTTACAGGCAAGGAATAAACAAGGGTTATACACTGGCAGAATTTTCATGGATTTTAGATGAGAACGTCTTAATGAATCGGTCTTTAGAAGCGATGGGGGCCAAACTCTATAAGAAGTATGCTATCTACGAAAAAAAAATCAGCCGCTAATCGTACCAATATAAAATTCTTCCACACCCTTCACAGGTAATGACTTCTTTATCCTCTCTGCCACGAGTAAAAAGCGAAGTAGGAATACGCATAAAACATCCTAAACAGATATCATCTTTCACAGGCACAATGGAGCGTTTATACCGTCTTCTGAGCATATGATAATTCGATAGCAGAGGCCGATTAATTTTTTCGACCAACTCATCCCGCGCTTCCTGAAGATTTTCCTTCCCGGCGACTTCAAAACCTAATGTTTTCACATCCTCGATATCTTTTATCATAATATCTAAATCTTGAAGCGCAACCAAAAAATCAAGCTGTTTGTTTAGCATTAATTAGCACCCTCAAATATGTGAAGAAATTCATCAAACGTTTCGACTTTCAAAAATTTTTTCCGATTGCTGCTCTCATTAAGAATTTCAACCAGTTTACCCAAGACCGGCAAATAGCGGTTATCTTCATCATGAGGAGGCGCCATGACCATGAAGATCAAATGAACGGGCTTCTTATCAATTGCAGCAAACTCCATCCCTGCCTCGGATTTGCCAAAAGCTATTTTTACTTCTAACGCGGCTGTTGTTCTTCCATGCGGGATGGCAACTCCCTTGCCAATACCCGTACTTCCGAGGGTTTCTCTTTTGCTCAGCATTTCGACCACAATTTCTTTTTTTCTGATGAGTTTCGCATGAACAAACAAATCGGCAAATTCATCAAATAACTCTTTTTTCGTTTTCGATTTTACATCCGGAACAAATAAATCTTCGCTAAAATAGCTAATTAAATCAGCTCCTTGCATGCTCTGCCTACTCTTTTGTTTTTTTGGTAAATTTTTGTTACTCCAAATTATTTGCATGTTCAATGACCTCTCTAAGCGCTGGAACAATATATAAACTATCTAGGTCAACATTGCTATTGAGTTCTTTAACAATGATTGCGATTCTTTGTCTGGTCTCGAGCGCTTTGTTGATAATGATTTGCCGCATCGTATTATATCGATACATCCCACCAGAAAAGTCTCCTTTCTCATATCGAATATCGATACCTATTTCCCCCATAAAACTCTCGAGTTTTTCTAATATCTCCTCTTCTTTCATAAATATGTATGAAGCTTTTTTCTTTTTGCGATTTCGACTAAATCTTTCACATCCTGTGCTTGTTCACGCGGGCAAATAAGGATGACATCTTCGGTATCGACGACAATTAAATTATCAATTCCCATCAAGGCAACACACTTGTCTGATGCTTCGATATAACAACCGCGGCTGTCCTTTATAATGTGGCTTCCAATCAAGGCATTTTTGTTTTCATCCTTTTTAGACATATTGTAAACTTCATCCCAACTTCCTACATCGTTCCAGCCAAACGTCCCCTTCAAAACCACGACATCGTCAGCATTTTCCATCACACCATAGTCAATCGAGATACTTTTTATCTGAGAGTAAACCCCTCGAATCATTTCGTCTTGTTTCGATGTGCCCATTGCTTTTTTAATTTCAAGCAAGCCGTCGTACAGATCAGGTAATTGTACTTCGAACTCTTTGAGAATGCGACTGCATTTCCAAATAAAAATACCGCTATTCCACAAGAAATCGCCACTTTTTAAGAATCGCTCGGCTGTTGCTAAATTGGGTTTTTCAGCAAAAGTTTTCACTTTAAAAGTCGTGATGTCGTCGATGATATCGAGTTCCTGATGAGTCTGGATATATCCGTAACCCGTTGATGGGTAACCCGGCTCAATCCCCATCGTCACTAAACAGTCTCGTTCTACCGCTACTTTCGAGCCCACTTTAAGCGCATTGCGAAACGATTCATCTCCTTCGATCACATGGTCTGCTGGCAGAACAATCATGACGGCTTCCGGATCGAGTCGTTCGAGAATCAAAGCCGACAGCCCGATACATGGCGCCGTATTCTTTCCTATGGGTTCGATGATGAGATTGTCCGCTGGCAATGAAGGCAGTTGCTTTCGAATTTCTTCTTCCTGATGTTCATTGGAGATGATGAAAACCCGGTTCATGGGAAGAAGCGAGCTCAGTCTGTCGACCGTGACCTGGATCATCGTTCTTTCATTTAGAATATTTAAAAGCTGCTTAGGCCGTCCTTGACGGCTTTTTGGCCAAAATCTCTTCCCGGAACCGCCGGCCATAATTAATGCAAACATCTAAATCCCTTTTATTTCGAACGCCTCAAAAAAAAACCATTGTCAATCGTGGAACGACGTCCACAATCGTACAATGGCAAAATGGAATAAACGGAAATATTTTAAGGTTGTATTGTTCAATATCGCGTAACTTGAGATCTATTCAGTGTTGTAAGTTATTAAATCATACCTTGAAAATCAAGTAAATTTAAACGTACTTTGTAATCGGTCAGTTACGGGTATCAGTCAGGAACTGACCGATTACCGTGCTTTTAGTTTATGTAAAATTGTTGTTCGTAAAAAGTCCGGATGGGAGCTCATAATTTTTAGAATGTTTTTTGTATTCAACTCCCCTTTTAAAAGAATCGGCAAAAGTTCCGGCTTGAGTTTTGATAACAAGCTCAATCTCCGGTCCCATTGGGCATCAGAGGTGGCCGCGATTCGTTTGTTCACTAAAAGCCCAACTTGAAAAAGACGCAGGTATTTCTTTTTCCACTGCTGTTCAAATTGGAGTAAAAATTTTCGATCGCAGCGCTTTTCGAGATATGCCTGTCCCGCAACAACACCCGCCATACGGCCTATATCAATAGCAAATCGAATCCCTTCTCCTAAAAGAGTAGAAATCAGTCCACCGGCATCTCCGACAATCAAGATTCCATCTGACGCTGTGTGCTTCAGATGGCTTTCACTGGGAATAATGCCTGTATGATATTCGATTCGACTCACATCTGATAACGTACCGTCAAAAAGGTGAGATCGGGAAAGGATGGCTTCCAAGTATTTTTGGGGATCTTCATGGGTATCCGGCCGGATGATTCCGACTCCCAAACAGACACGTTGATTCCCGTGCGGGAAGACCCAAGCGTAACCTGAGGGAGCGAATGTGCTTCCGAGCAGGAAAGCGACACTGTCTTGCGGCCAATTCGGCGCAAACAAATCATATTCTGCGCCGACGCCCACTCTCTGAAAGCCTTGGCTCAAATTTAAGCTTCGCGTAAGGACACAGCTATAGCCACTGGCGTCAATAACAAGCGGCGCGTGCAAAAGAATTTCGCGGCCCTGGCGACGAGCTTTCAGTCCCGATATCTTTCCAGCCGTCATGACGGGGCTTTTGACTGTGGTGTTGACAAAAATTTTTGCGCCGGCTTTTGAAGCTGTCTCCGCAAGATACTGATATAGACCACGTACGTCTAGAATGCAACTTGGCGCTTTTTCGTATTCGAAGACAGCCTTCGAATTCTGGGAGAGAAAGATCCCCTGTTTGATGGGATGCATGAATCGCTCGGGGATGTTCAACTTTTTCAGATCGTCGATCCAGCTTCCCCCGCTGGTATGAATCGGATATCCGATCTCCTTGCTCTTTTCGAGTACAGCAACCCGAGCCCCGGCTGCGGCGGCAGTATAAGCAGCCGAAAGGCCTGCCGGGCCGGCGCCAGCAATCAAAACGTCATATCGCATAGTACGCTGCATTGGGCAAAAAAATAAGGCACCTGAAAAATCAGATGCCTTAAATAATCAGAGCAACCATGAATTAAAGTGCGGCTTCTAATTTCGTCGAGATATGATTTTTCGGCACCGCGCCGACGATTTGCTCCACGACTTCGCCGCCTTTAAAAATAAGAAGCGACGGAATGCTTCGAATACCATACTTGGTGGCGACCATTTGATTGCTGTCAATGTCCAACTTTCCGATCTTCGCTCGACCATCAAAATCATCGACCAACTCTTTAATAGAAGGCGCAATCATTTTACACGGGCCACACCATTCAGCCCAGAAATCAACCAACACAGGTTGCTCGGAAGATAGAACCTCAGATTCAAAGTTGTCATCGGTAAAGGTCATAGGGTCCGACATATTTAAATCTCCTTTGATTTCATTTGTCCTGTAAATTGTCCTAAAATAGTAACGATTTTACTAAATTGCAAGCGCTTTCGAGAGTAACGTGTACGCTCTTAAGTACAGCCGCGCCGTGATTGGATAAGTCGGGAAAATCGTGGCGGCGCATCTAACTCTTATGCAATTGATAAAGCGAGATGAGAGAACTGTATAAAAATCCAAATTGAAAAAGCATGAAAAAAGGGATAGACATATAAACCTGATGTTTAAAGGCATAAAAAAGACTGAAGGAAAAGTAGATGCCAAATAACAACTCGAGAAATGGCACAAAATTCTTATCAGAAGAATAAATTTTATTTTGCCAGCCGTCACGTCTGGATTCAATTCGAAATTTTGGAGTCCTTTTAAATTCCGTTTTGTGATTGAAAAGGGCCTCGATTACAGCCTTACTGTTGTTAATAGAAAGCCCGATAGCAAGAGCAAAAATGCCTGGGATATACCGGACCCGGGTTAACCAATCGGGATAGATCTCTCTCTGCGAATAAACATAAAAAACAAAGATAGAAAATGTTGCTGAGAAAAAAACAAATAAATAGACGTAAATAAATTGATGAAATTTCAAATGAAATAAGATAATAGAAACCGGGAAAATCAACACCGATGGAATCGTCATCAACAAATAGCTGAAATTGCTGATCAAATGGATAAAGGCTTCCCATTTCACTTTTAGAGGCAACGAGCTGTGAATAATCTTTGGTATCAGTTTTTTAGCAGTCTGAATCGAGCCCTTGGCCCATCTGTGTTGCTGGGATTTATAGGCGTTCATCTCCACAGGTAATTCCGAAGGGGCGACAACATCCGGTAAGAAAACAAATTTCCATCCGGCGAGCTGAGCACGATAGCTCAAATCCAAGTCCTCTGTCAAAGTATCATGCTGCCATCCCCCCGCCTCTTCAATAGCTTTCTTCCTCCAAACCCCGGCGGTTCCATTGAAATTGAAAAATCGCCCGGATCGATTACGGGCTGTATGCTCGATCACAAAATGTCCATCTAAAAATACGGATTGCAACTGTGTGAGCAATGAATAATTCTGGTTGATATATCCCCAACGGGCTTGTACTAAACCAACTTCTTCATTTGTGAAATAAGGGATGATGTTAATTAAAAAGTCGGGGTTAGGGACGAAATCAGCATCAAAGATAGCGACAAACTCACCTTCGGCTTGCTTAAGCCCGTTTTCCAGCGCACCCGCTTTGTAGCCCGATCGATTTTTCCGATGAATATACTTGACATCGAAACCCTGGTTCTGAAAGTGTTGTGTCCATTTTAGGGCAGCTTCCTGGGTTTCATCGATGGAGTCGTCCAAGACTTGAACTTCTAAGAGGTTCTTTGGGTAATCGAGAGCACAGACCTCGCGCAACAGCCGCTCGATCACATATTTTTCGTTATAGATAGGAAGTTGTACAGTGACTTTCGGCAACGTTTCAAACTGACCCGCCACAAACTTAGGTTTATTTTTATACTTCATGTAAAGAAAAAGTAAATAATATTTATGCAACCCAAACAGGGTCAACATAAAAATAATAACTGAATATACGATGACAAGAATAGTCTCTAAAGTTGACATTTAAGTACTGTCTCTCTCCCAGTTTAAACAAAATGATTTAGATTATCAAACAGAGTAATGTGGCGATCTATTCCATTTTTTCGTCGTTTTACACGGTGGCTGTCTTACAACCTTCATCTATTCTTTGAAAACGTTGAATATATCAATTATAGGGCTTGAAGTCAAGAAAATTTAATGTCGAAATGGTAACCGGTCCGTTACAGGTGGTTGGTGGTGTACAAGCTTCAGCTTGTTCTGGGTGGGCGGGATAAAAAACACGCTGAAGCGTGAACACCCAACGAATATCCCATTCCTGACTGATACCCGCATCACACCTATACTGACCGATTACATCTAAATGTGAAACCGGAGTTACTGGGAGGTGAGGTGACGTGATAGCGATGTTCAGAATACGGATAATCGGAAAGCACGGATGCCTTCCTGCTTTTGATATCACCTGAAATAATTCAATCCGTGCATTCTGATCATCCGCGTTTCTAAAAGGTGACGCTCATCTGCAACACTTCCATCACCATAACTGAGGTTTTACATTCAAATAGCCGATACCTCAATTTCGGTGACGCATTTCAGATGTGTGTGTTGTGATTTCTAAGTAGTGATTGACAATCCCTGCTCTCGTTTTGCCGTGCTTGCTGCAAGATAAGCTTTGGAGTAAAATCAAATTGTAAGAATAGTTCTCATTCCCTGCTGTTTATATTTACCAGAAGGTTTCATGACAAAAACCACATCAAAGGGAGCAAGCCTAAATTCTCTATATTTGTTATTGTTGATATTCTTTTTAACATGAAACTGAAATATTTTAACCCCTTTTGTTTCATCATTTCGAAAGATAACAACCTCATATTCAACGGAAAGATCTTTTAACCCCCCGGCCAATAAAATTCCTTGCACCACGTTAAGTGCTCCTTTAAAGCGTATCACACCCGGCTTGTTGATTTCTCCTCCGATATACACGTTGAAAAGCTTTGAGTCAAGAACATTGACAGACACAAGAAGCTCTTTCGACACCAGACGCTCTTTCGATACGAGCTGCGAGTACTTTTCCATCACCATTTTCTCAATGTTTGATATCGTTAAGTTTGCAACCCTCAATTTACCGACTGCAAACAAGCGGATGGTCCCTTCCGGGTAGACAAATACTTTTTGATCCAATGCCGGATACTCCGCAAAGCTGACCGAAATCACGTCGCCGCGTTTAATTTTATATTCCTGAGACTTTCTGTCTTTGATTTGAGAGTTTACACTAAGAGGGGCAGAGCAAGCGAAAAAAATGAATAGTCCTATGAAAAGGGCAGTGACGCAATGAGAAATTCTTCCAACAACAAACATGGTTTCCTCTCTGTTTATCCAAAACCTACAACGCTTTAGGCAAAAGGTATGCCATTCAAAACAGGACGTGCTTCGTACAAACTAAATTCTCTTTAAACAAAGAGTTACCTTAGTAACGTATTATCGGTTTTTGTTTAATCAGAATAAAAAGAGTGTCATTTTTAGGATGATGTATCACAGATAACCATAACATCGGTGATCGATGTCAAGAGGAGAAGCTATGTTTGTTTCTTATCGAGGAGCGTGGCGCGTTTGACGGCATCCTCGCCAAACTTATCTTTGAGGGAATCCATTAAATCGGTGAGTCTTTTGTCTAAAGGCGCCTCTTGCTCGAAGAGCCCCAATTGCTCGCCGGAAACGGAATTGAGCTGAGAAGCGCCGATTCCCAACAAACGAACGCGCTTGTTCTTCTTATCAAATTTTCGGTACAAATCGATAGCAACCGTTCGCAATAAATTTGGAGAATCCACAAAGTCGGAGAGAGAGCGACTGCGTGTAAAAGTGGAAAAATCTTCGAGACGGATTTTCAAGGTAATCGTGCGGCCTTTGAGCCCGTCTTTGCGCATAAGCCGGGAGAGATTGTCAGCGATTTGAAACAGGGTCTTTTCGAGCAGATCTTCGTCATCGACATCTTCGTCGAAAGTTATTTCTTGGCTGATGGATTTTTGCGCGGAGGCTGACACCACCGGCCGGTCATCGATGCCGTTGGAGAGGCGCCACAAGGCGCTGCCCCATTTTCCGAATTTTTGAACTAACAGATGCTCCGGCGTCTCAGCAATCTGGCCGATCGTTCGAATTCCCATCTTCACGAGGGCCGCTTCCGTTTTTTTCCCAACTCCCCACAGCCGTGAAATCGGCAAATCGTGCAAAAATCGTTGTTCCTCGCCTGCACGCACCACGACCAAGCCATTCGGTTTTTCCAAGTCGGAGGCGATTTTCGCTAAAAATTTGTTGGGAGCAATGCCAACCGAAGCCGTCAGATTCAGCTCCTGAGTTATCCGGTCTTTGATCGTCTTTGCGATAATTTCAGCGCTGCCGAACAATTTCAGGCAACCGGTGAGATCCAAAAACGCCTCATCAATGCTGATCTTTTCGATGACCGGGGTGAAATCTTTTAAAATGGAGATCACTTGTTTTGAGACTTCGGAGTAGCGTTGATACCTGCCGCGCAGATAGATGGCATGCGGACAACGCTTGTACGCTTGTGAGATCGGAAGAGCAGAGAATAACCCGTATTTTCTGGCTTCATAGCTTGCGGTTGCGACCACTCCGCGACCTGTGCCACCTTTTGGATCGGCTCCGACCACAACCGGTTTGCCTCGATATTCAGGATGATCGCGCTGCTCTATTGCGGCGAAAAAGGCGTCCATATCCAGGTGTAGAATTGTACGGCTCATAGAAATGGACCACAAAAAAAATCGAGACCAAGATATTGAGAACCGAAAACTTTTACAACAAAGCAAGTTTTCTCCCACTGAACTGGAAAAGCTTCGATAGCTTGAAGCGTAGCCGAAAGGTCCAAACTCACTTGCCCGAAGGCGTCTCGCCGAGGGCTTCTCAGCACAGATTTAGGGTAGAAAACGCTCGGCGGGACGCCTTCGCTAAGAAAGTATACTTTTCGGCCATACATCAGTTAGTTAGGCTATTAAGTAGATTGCCAATCAACTCCAGCCATCAGGTTGGCTACAGATATGTCTTCATCGATACCCGGCCAGTGTAGACTTATCCCTCCCCCGCCAACTTCGGATTTTTGTCTTTGCTTTGAAGTTGCCTGGTGCAACAATGGAAACCAAATAATGGGGACACTTATGACACGGCCATCGGTAAGAAGAACATGCATCATATCGGGATCGAATTCAACCGATTGAGCTAAAGCTGAAGTTGGCACAAACGCTTTACGATAATTTGTCCTAGTTTTAACCGTGGTACTCATACCATGCCTCTACAAGTATAGAGTGATGTTCACTGATAAATGGTGGGCATTGTTGACCTTTATTTATTTGATAATTTATCAATTAAAAAATAACCTTCCAACTCAAAACTAAAAATCCTGCTGCATGGTCAACGAAAATGTCCTGATGGGCTCGAGATTTTTTTCGACCTGTGTATAACGATACTGTCCGGCGTTTTCCACATTGAGTATTACGGTCAGCGTTCCAAAAGCAACCGCAGCGCGTGCGTCAATGACCTTCGTAGGAACTTGAGGATCTTCCGGAAAGACCTGCAACTGCTCGGGCTTCAATGTACTGGTAAATCTAAAATCCACTCCGAATTCAAACCTTCCGGGTTTAATCGTAAGCGAGGTTGTCAGCAGGTGTTGGGGGCGATAAGAAAGCAGAGTTTGGGTTTGTAAATCTCTCGGATCGACATAAATATAGCTCACAACGGTGTTCAAGCGGTTTCGAAACCAACTGCCGGTCACGTTGGTTTCCAGACCGCGAATTCTCGCGTCTTGGACATTCCGGAAGATAATCACCGGTCGTAAATCTTGGACCGCAAATCCCGGATCAATGAAATCAAAATATCGCTCTTGATAAACGGAGACATTGAACAAGATATGATTTTTAATCGTCGTACTCAGCCCCACTTCCGCGGACCAGGAACGCTCGGCTTGCAGGTCCGGATTTGGGATGACTTGAAATCCGGAGGCCGATGTACTGGTAAAAAGCTCGGCAATCGATGGAGCTCGAAATCCTTTGCCGATGGAGGCTTTTAAGGTCGTGGCGCCACTGAAGTTGTAGATCATACCCAACTTTGGGCTCACTTGATAGTCTGTTTCAGCCGAATCGACATTGCTGTAATCGAGCCGAATCCCCCCGGACACCGTAAAACGATCGCTGACTTTAAACTCTTCTTGAAGATAAGCGCCGAGAATATAAGCGGTGCGATTGCCGAAAAAATTTCCGTCTACCTGGTCATAGGTCCCCTCGAACCCCAAAGTTAAAGAATGATGACGGGAAGGCTCGAAGTCCGCTTGATATTCCCCGCGCGCACGCTGCGCTTTGGAGAAATCTTTGTTGTCAAGAAAATCATTATCAAAGCGATTGCGGTAAAAAGAGAGCCGAATTTTATGAGCCAAATTTTGGCTGATTAATTGTGTGAAGGTCGAATTGAGATAGAGCTTGGTTGACAAAGTGGTGTTATTTTCTTCTCCTTCAGGCACACGGAACGGTTGAATTTCTTGTCCTAAATATTGACGCCACAAAATAGCGTCTCCATGATCGTCAGAGGCGAAACTACCCGTCAAAATCAAGTTTTTATTCGGGCCAAATTTGACATTCGTTTTTCCGAATACATTCCACCTTGAAAATTGTTTCCCCTCTCGATATCCTTCGGATTGGCGTCTGCCGGCAGAAATGACATACCCGAGAATGCCAATTGTATCGGAAAAGTAAATATCCTGTTGATTAGTAAACCGGGTCTTCTCAGACCTGTTGAGCTCAGGCAAAGAGGAGAAGTCGAAAAGTCCGGCAGAGGCCCGAACTGAAAATTCCGGAACGCTCGACGGTTCTTTGGTGATGATGTTTAAGACTCCGCCGATAGCGGATGAGCCGTACAGAGCCGAAGCTGCTCCTTTGACAACCTCGACTTTTTCAACCGCGGTGTAGGGAACAACATCCCATTTTATATCACCGCTGTCTCCCGGCATGGTGGGAACTCCATCTGTTAAAAGCAAAACCCGGCTGCCGGCGCCACGGCTAAATCCCGTGGTTCCGCGAATGTTCACTTGTCCCGCAATGAAACTCACCCCGGGCGCGTATTTCAAGGCGTCGCGAACATCGAAACTGTTGCGCTTTTTGATATCCGTCGCTGAAAGAATGCTCACGCTGTTGGGCGTTTCCGACAAGCTTTTACTTTTTCTGCTGGCGGTGACAACCACCGGCGACATCTCGATGAAGGAATCTTCGAGTTGAAATTGCAGAATGACCGGCATGTTTGCCGCGACTTTGACATTTTCGTATTTTTTGTTTTTGTAGCCAATCATGCTTGCAATAACCGTATAAGTTCCAATACGGATATTGTTAATCGTGAACTCACCTTCCCTATTCGTGCTGGAACCGAGCACGGTATCTTTGATGATAATATTCACACCCGGTAACGGCTCGCCAGTTTTAGCGTCAATGACCCGGCCTGAAATCGCGCCTTTTGACTCAATGCTAAAAGACACATCAGAAGCAAAATGACTCGACACCAACAGCACGGCCAAAAAGGTTAACAGAATACTCCAATCTGTTTTGGATGAGTACAAAGCGCACCGAAATTCTTTCAACCTGAAAAACTCATGAACCACGAAGCGCCCGAAGATCACGAAGAAAAAATAGAAAAAACAGAGCAAGGAATTCATCTGCAAATAATCTTAACTTTTTGAATTTAAGAACATTCTTAATTATATAATTGAGAAAATTCGTTGGAAAAAGAACCAGAAATTGATTTGTCGGTTTGAGGCTTCATTGGATTTTGGCTATCCGTTGGCAGCTTTCATCCGTTGGTAATAATTTTCCCATCTGCGCGATCTCACCCTATTTGTGTTTATCCTGTGATCGGTAACGTCACCAAGACTCAAATACAACAGAAAATTATTTTAAGGCCGTATTCCAGTCCACCGTGATGTTGATATTTGGCGTATCCTGTTGGCTTTGTACGGCAATCGGAGCAAGATGAATTCCCCGGATGAGCGACAGAATTTGAGTGATATCGCCGCCACCTTCATTATTAATGAGCGTTTCCACGAGATCGGCCAGGCTGCTGCCCGCAATCACCAACAGTAGGTAGTCGTTCGGCGGTACCCGGATCTTATATTGTGCGTTTTCGACATCGAGAGGCAAGATCGCGAGGCCGCACGGTGGCGCCAAATTAGAAAAATCGATCGGGTTCTCAAAAGCGACAATGCCGGCAAAATTAATGTCCGCCGGCCACGCTCCAACAAAAGCGATCTCGCCGCTGATACTGCCTTTGGAGAGATCGACGTCCAGGTCGACACTATCGATAACCGAGGTTTCAGACTCGACAACGACTGCCTGGCTCAGGTCCGGGATGATCGTGCATGCGCTAAGAGGAGAATGGACCGCCATAATATTTGAAAGATCCCACGGTTGATTTCTCTCTCGAAAAATGACAGCGATAATTTGGTACGTTGCCGGTGACAAGGATATCCCGTAATCGACAGAACGGACTCCGACTTGAATGGGATCGCTAAAAATAAAAACATCTAAGGGCTGAGCAGGATCCGGAGGAAAGGTGGTAGAAACAACTAAACGCACTTCGGTAATATCTTGTGACCACGCCCCACTAAAAACAATGCTGCCTTTGATACCATGGCTGATCGTTTCGCTTGGATTGCCGAATTCAAGTCCTTGGTCTAAATTGCACCGCCAGATTAAAACACAGATTAAAAGAATTCCCCCTAACAATCGATAAGAAAAGAATCGAATTCTCATAATTTGGGAGATTGATAAAAAAGTTCGGTATGTTACATTTTGTTAGCAACTTAACATTTCTCGTCAAAAAATCAAGCTATTTTGTTTTTTTTCAATTTATCAAGATTCAGAGACGAAGTTTTTCAAAAGGTTCAAATGGTTAAAATCACTTGCTTTTTTAAGACGAAAAGTCTACTTTATCAGGTACTTGTTTCATTCCAACTTTCATTTCATCCTAACGCGGCGGGAGCCGCATGTAAAAACGACTCAAATAAGTCTTGATCTCTAGAAAAATTTGCAATTCTGGGCAAGAATTGGATGATAAGACCATAATAAACCATGTCTGACGTTCAAACAACCTCAAATCCGGCATCTCAACAAACATCCATTACAGTTGTTAAAGTCGGAGGCTATATTGATTTCACCACCTCTGATGAGCTGGATATTGTTATTGATTCTTTGGTACAATCCCGTCGCTTTAAGATCATTGTTGACCTGGAGGAGGTCGACTACATCAGCAGCCGGGGCTGGAGTATTTTCCTCGGTAAAATCAAAGAAATTCGCGATAACGCAGGGGATATCAAATTAGCAAGAATGAAACCGGATGTGTTTCAGGTGTTCGAAGTGTTGGAATTTTTTTGGTTTTTGAAAAGTTACGAAACGCTCGAAGACGCCGTCAAGGACTTTGAAAAAGACGTCCCTCCCATGCCGGAATAATCCTGCCTTAGCGGCTGTGCAAAAATAACTTGGTAAATCTTAAGGACATTGTTTAATCTAAACGCAGAGTTGCAAAGCACGCAGAGAAATAAAAAGCAAATGATAGAGTAAACTGCAAATAAAGGTCCAGAAA
>JBHHWX010000081.1:0-15813 GCA_046756745.1 bacterium
CCTGTCTCCAGCTCTCTTTTGACCGGTGAACTGAAGGCGATGGCGCTTCTAACACTAACAATACATAGAAAATTTTCTTGCTATTAACCTCTATATCTGTTATATTTTCTATATATTAATCTCTATTTTAGTCATAGCTGGAAAAAATCGGCTCTATTTTCCATCTATTGTAATGTAATTTATGTTAGCATAGAAACTAAATAATCGTTACCGATGGAAAACAAACAAAAATTCAAACCCAACCCTGACGCTAAACTGATGGACCAAGTCAGGGAAGTGTTGCGTTACCACCATTACTCCTATCGCACCGAACAAACTTACTGTAAATGGATCAGGCGCTATGTAAAATTTCATGGCGGAAAAACCCATCCCCGTGACATGGGCAAACGCGAGATTGAAGCGTTTCTCAGCCACCTGGCAACTGAAGGCAAGGTCTCTGCCTCAACGCAAAGACAAGCGCTCAATGCTCTGGCATTCTTGTACCGCGAGGTTCTCGATATGCCTATAGATAAAGCTCTTGCCCCTATCAAAGCGAAACATCGACCGCATTTACCCTGTGTGATGACCCAACAAGAAGTCCAAATGGTTCTGGGGCAGATGAGTGGTCCACACGCACTCATGGCCCGTATGTTATACGGCGGCGGCTTACGCTTGATGGAGTGCATTCGGCTGCGTGTTAAGGATATTGACCTTGACAGAAGCAAAATACTGGTTTACGACGGCAAAGGCGGTAAAGACCGGGCGACTCTCCTGCCGGAATCTTTGCACGACGAGCTGCGCAACCAGATTAGTAAAGTCAAACTTCTGCATGTCGAAGACCTGGCCAACGGTTATGGCGAAGTCTACCTGCCTGGCGCCCTGTCCCGCAAATATAGCAATGCGGCGAAGGAATTTGCCTGGCAATATCTTTTCCCTGCCAAAAAGCCCAGCAAGGATCCCCGCTCCGATGCCATTCGCAGGCACCACGTCAAAGAGTCGGGTTTGCAAAAAGCTGTCAAAACGGCTGTCCGGCGCGCCGGCATCAATAAACCCGTGGGTTGTCATACGTTCCGGCATAGTTTTGCCACCCACCTTCTGGAAAATGGCGTCAACATTCGAATCGTGCAGGAATTGATGGGGCACGCGGATGTTAAAATAACCGAAATTTATACCCACGTGATGAAGAAAGACCTGGATGCGGTACGCAGCCCATTGGATAGTCTGCCACAGCCAATAGTTCCCTAAAGCAGGTCTCTTAAGTTTATGCTGTGCATTTTTGGAGTTTTGGGTGGAGATCAACATATTACTCCCCTTGGGTTTGGGAGACCGTGTATGTTAATAATAATTCATATTTTACATAAAGTCAAGGAAAAAATCACCATGGGAGCGCTCGGTCGGTTTTGGGTGGGGTGGGTGTTAGTTCAGGAATGGTGATTCTTTGGGAGTTCACGCTTTAGCGTGTTTTTGTGCCGCCCCTCCCAGAGCAAGCTGAAGCTTGTACACCGCAACCCCTCCCGTAACCGACCGGTCATCTTCATCCTCAACCTCATCCTCATCCTCTTACTCTTACTCGTTTTTTTAATAACTCCAAGAGCGAGTAGGAGTAAAAGTAAGAGTAAGAATCCATGGTGTGGTTGGCTGCACCGTCGAACTGGCCGTACTCCAAGCCCTCATCACCCTTCGACCAACTCAGGACAGGGGCCGGTAGCCATGCTGCCTTTGGTCACCCCCCGGCGATTCTATCTCTATCGTCCGGCCACCGACATGCGCAAGAGCTTCGACGGCCTGTGCGGCCTCATCCGCCAGGCCATGGCGCGCGACCCGCTCTCAGGCGATGTCTATGTCTTTCTCAACCGCCGGCGCGACCGCATCAAACTGTTGGTGTGGGAGCGCGGCGGCTTCTGGATTTTCTACAAACGCCTGGAAGCCGGCTCCTTCCAATTGCCGCCGGACTCACACCACGCCGACACCATCGCGCTGCCCTACGCCGAGTTGCTGATGCTCATCGAAGGCATCGACCTCACCGGTGTCAAACGCCGAAAAAGATATGCAATTTCTTGAGAAATGTGAGAAATGCCCTTCTCTTGAAATTTTCAACGGGAGGATTTGGTCGTGTCAAAAGTTTTATTAGTTTAGGCACAAGATGAGATTGCTTCGGCAAAAAACGCCTCGCAATGACAGCTTTGTTAATAGTTTTCGTTCAAACACTATCTAAATATCGTCGTATCGGTAGCGTTTGCGGCGGCGACTTCTTTCAAAATCATTCCCTTCTCCAGATCGCGTTTCAATGCCTGGTCAATCGTCTGCATGCCGTAGGCCCTGCCGGTTTGAATCGCAGAGTAAATTTGGTGCGACTTTTTTTCGCGGATGAGATTGCGCACAGCCGTCGTGGCGATCATAATCTCGTGGACTGCTAACCGGCCCCTCCCGTCTCGGGTGGGCAAAAGCCTTTGGGCGACGATGCCTTCCACCGCGTTGGCGAACATGGCGCGGATCTGCCCCTGCTGTTCAGCAGGAAAGACGTCTACGATCCGGTTGACGGTCTCGGCGGCGCTCATCGTATGCAGCGTGGCAAACACCAGATGGCCGGTTTCAGCGGCTGTCAATGCTAAAGCGATGGTTTCAAGATCGCGCATCTCTCCCACCAAAATCACGTCCGGGTCCTCGCGCAGGGCGCTGCGCAGAGCATGAGCAAAGGAATGCGTGTGCTGCCCCAATTCCCGTTGATTGATCAGGCAATTTTTGTTTTGGTGCACATACTCGATGGGGTCTTCAATCGTCAGGATATGCTCTCTGCGTTCTTTATTGATCTGATCGAGCATCGCCGCTAATGTTGTCGATTTTCCGGAACCGGTCGGTCCGGTTACCAAAACGAGTCCCTTCTTCGGAGAGCATAGTTGATAGATTCCTTTTGGCGCTCGCAAATCTTCGAGAGAACGCACATTATCCGGAATGGTTCGAAAAGCGGCTGCGGGTCCTCTTAGTTGAAAATACAGGTTGGTCCGAAATCGCGCGACGCCCGGGATGGAATAGGCAAAGTCCAGCTCCAAATTTTCCCCGATCGTCTTCAGTTGTTTGTCAGTGAGAATCTCCCGGAAAACACTCCATAAATGATCCCCAGAAATCTTCGACCCTTCTATTCGACGCAGCGACCCGTGGATACGAAGGATGGGAAAGCAGTCGGCGCTCAAATGAATATCCGAGGCTTCTTTCCGGACAGCGTAGGTGAGCAGTTTATCGAGATCCGCTTTTAGCATCGATTCCCTAGTTTCGTTATTCCGTTAATCGCGGCGTAATAAAAATCAGCAAATCCGTCTGGCGCTGCGATTTATTTTTATGTCGAAAAAAATTCCCGATGAGAGGGATATCTCCCAACAGCCAAACCTTATCGATACGGTCGATGGTGCTTTCTTTAATGAGCCCGCCGATAACCATGGTTTCGTTATTTTTCAAATTCACAACTGTCTCGACTTCGCGCTTCGATGTGACCGGCGCCCGGCTTTCTCCCGACAAGACTTCGCCGGTAATCTCTTCAATAATCGCGTTGACGTGCAAAGAGATGGTTTCATCTTCGGCCATGTGCGGGGTCACGCGCAGCGAGATGTTGACGTCGCGATACTCAAAAGTCACGACGTCGCCTTGACCGCCGACGCCGCGGTTGATTTGTGGGATAGGCACATTGGTACCGACGCTGATGATGGCTTCTTGGTTATCTGTCGCTAAAATACGGGGATTGGAAATCAGCTTTGTATTCGTGTGCGAATCGAGAAAGTTGATCACGGCACCATATTCGCCGAGGGAGAGTGTGCCGAAGTTGAAGCCGCCTCCGTCCAGAGGTTTTTCAACCGAAGACCGAAACGACGTCCCGGAAGGCAGCAGCACTTCACGGAATATTTGTGTGTTGATCGTCTTTGACCAGTCGATACCGAGCTTTTCCTCATCTTGTGGTGAAATTTCAATGAGCTTGGCCTCGATCATAATCTGGGGCGTCGGCGCGTCCAACTCTGCGATCATCGCCTCCACTTGAGCAAAATTCTCTCGCAGATCGGTTATCAGCAGTATGCTGCTCCTTCCTTTTTGCTTTGCTGTTTGCCCCTCCTTGCTCTTCACAACAGCTTGAAAACCATCATGAAAAACCCGAATTTTAGCTTGCGGCGATAAGACCTGTGCAAGCGTAAGACTCAGATTATACGCGTTAACGTATTTAAGGCGGTAGACTTTGGTTTGCAACTCTTGCAGGTCAAATTTTTCACGCGGCTTAACCAAAATGATGTCTCCGGTAATCGAATAATCGTAACCGCTCGCTTTCGCAATCATATCAAGCGCCCCTTTGGTTGTGACATTCTGCAACGATAAAGTCATTCTCCCTTTGACGTCCTGACTCGTGACGATATTCAACCCGGTCTGTTTTGATAAAAGTCGCAAAACGCTGGCGATCTCCGCATTTTTGACATCCAGAGAAATAGGTTCGAGACTCATGAGCGGTTTCGGCAGGGCGCCAGAGGGTGCTTTGTCGAATGTTGTCACTGGGACAGACAGCGGCGAGGCGTTTCCCAAGTTGAGCCCGTTGGAAGCCGGGGGTGAAACCCTCTCGCGAACTTTATCCTTTGCAGCCCTTTTAAGATCGACAAAGATCAAACCGGAGCTTCTTTTTTTCACCTGGTAAATCACATTTTCTCGAAGAGAAATCGTAATTTTCGCTATAGGAGGAATCTTTTTCCATTGGGCAGTGATAATTGCCGTCACGAAAGGATTACGATAGGTTTGGTTTGAACTGTCGAGTTTCACTCCGGTGTCGCGTAAATAAAGGTGAACTTGAGGCGGCGATTCGGTGAACTTTTCCGCAAACCGGACATCGCCCGAGCAATGGACGATGACACGGTAAAAAGTCGCCATATTTACCAGCTCAATGTTTTCAATTCGGACATCTTGCGCCCAAGACATCCCAGAAGCAACCAGCGGCATCATGGGCAGGAGACACAACAAAGATTTTAGAATTAAGCTACGACCCATCTTCTCGATTCAAAATAAGTGTGACCAGCCGGCCTCTTTTTTTACACACCACCCGGTTCTCGCCGATATCCATAACAACCAAATCCCCGCGTTGTTCTCCCTCCTTCAAAATCTCGTCACCAATAAGAACATAAGCGTCCTTACCACGGCGAATAACTCCTTTTAAAACAAAACGACTTGAATCGCGTCCACTGGTATCAAACTTCGCCAGCCGAAAAGCTTCTGCAAAAGGATCTCTGCCCCATGTTTGAAATTCAACTCGCTGCGAAGGAATTCTCTGCTTTCTTATTCGGGGCGGTTTGGAATCTAATTTCTTGTTATCCGAAGTCTGAGAAGGAATGGGAACGGGTTGAGTTTGTTGTGTTTTTGGAACATCCAGATGTTTTTCACCGCTGCACACCGTTTTATTGAGCACCATAAAAATCACGGCGAGACCCGCAAGGGACGTCAACATTTTTTCACTTTTTTTTAATTTCACCTTGAAACCGTTATGCTCGAAATTTTATCTTAGAGGAATTGAGAAGAAAGACAACCGTGTCCAGCATAATTTCCAATTCCGGGTGAATATCTTGATTATAAACTAAGGTCACGTCGCTGACAGAAACGTAAAACGGCAGCGTAGCAAGGGAACGAATAAAATTACCAAAATTTTTATAACGACCTTGTATTTTCATGTGGACAGTCAATCTTAAAACTCCCGAGGCCGCACTTTTTTCGTCGGAGTCAGGGATGAGCTCTTGATAATCCGGGATAACCTGATGAAATGTCAAACCGAATGTCCTGCCTCTGCGTCGAATGTAATCTATGGCAGCCGGGAGGTCGTCTTTGGCGATCAACATGCGCTGAGTTTTGGTAATCTCATCTGCCAGCGTATCGATGCTTGTTTGCAGCGCACCCATCTTTTTCTCCGAAACTCGCAGGCTTTGGAGTTTCAAGGACACCTCCTTGACCTTTTGACTGAGTAGACGTGTTTTCGAAACCTGAGGCCGGAACAGAAAAATAAACCAGATGACACAGAGTACCAACAACAAAGCGGTTGCGGCTATGAGTGTCTTAAATCGTGCAAGCATGGCAGCAACTAAATGACACACTCGATGGAAAACTCTATATTTCCCTCTCCGGTGATACGCTGATGTTTTAACGAAATCTTGTAGAAATATCCCGATTTCTCTAACGCGAGCAAAAATTTTGCGAGATTCATTCCTTCCAGGGAACGATTTTGAAAAGCCACCCCATCGAGCTTGAGGATCTCTTCGGTTTGAGCTTCATCCTGAGCATTGTTACCAACTTGGCGCTGGGTCACTCTTAAGGACGTAAGAGCGACATTGGAGGGCACCAAATGGCTAATCGCTGTTAAGTGCTGGGCTGCGTTTTTGTTGAGAGTAATTTGTGAATTGTAATTATCTTGTACCTGTTGAAGATTGAGCAGCTCTTTTTGCAAAACCAAAAATTGCTGTTGTATCGGTTTCGCAGAGATATATTCGGCGTTAATTCGATGGAATATGGTTTCGATGCGTTTGAGTTTCTTTGTCATGCCTAAAGAGATAAGCACCATGATGAGAATGAGCAACAAGGCAACCCCCCGAAAGACTTTCTTCAAAGTCAGGGCTTTGTGATGTCCTTTTAAGTCATCCGGCAAAAAGTTTAACTGTTTCTTTGAATCCAAAGCCAAACCGATGGCAACGGCAAATCGAAAACCGCTGTTCTCGATGGCATTTTCATTGCCGACCTCTTTTGTTGAAATGAACTCAAACGGATCGAATGTATCTACTTCACAATTGAACTCCCGCTCCAGATGGGTGCTTAATAGTTTTAAGTAGCTGCCGCCGCCCGTTAAATTTATCTTCTCTAAAGAACCACCGAAACGCTCTTTATAAAAATCAATCGTGCGTTGAATCTCTTGAACCATTCGTTCCAAAACCGGGCCCATCATGACGGAAATTTCCTTGAGAGGAATCCCTTCCTCTGTTTTGTTATCCGTACTCTTTTCAAGGAAACCATACTTGCGTTTTATCTGCTCGGCCCGTTCTGCGCTCACATTTATTTCCTTGCCATCGACAAAAATAGCGCCGATGAGCGCTTTGGTAAAATCATCCCCACCGATAGAAATGTGCCTGGCGAACTGCAATTCTCCTTGATTCACAAAAACGATATGACTGGATGTGGCGCCTATATCAATGAGAGCATGACATTGTTTATTATCTTTATCTTTCGCTAAAAATAGATTCCAGAGCGCCACCGGCACGGTAGAAACTTTCTTTGGAATAATTTGGGCCCGTTCGAGAATCTCTATATGACTTTCGATCAGTTTTTTCTGAACAGCAATCACAAAAACTTCTAATTTATTGTCTTTTGTTGCCGGATTCAGAGTTTCAAACTGGAAAACAGTCTCTTCAATCGGAAACGGAAAGTCTTTTCTGCAAGCCCACGGTACAACTTTTTCTAACTCTTTACGAGCTGTCGGAGGTAATTGTAGATTTTGAAATAAAACATTTAACCCGTACACGGCGCTGGTTATGAGCGCATCCTTGGTTGTGTTTAACGCCGTATGTTTGATCAGAAGTTCTGATAACGCAGCCTCCCTTTCCCTCTGATCCGTTTTCGACAGTTCGGATGGCAAGGCTCTGATGCCGCAGCTCATTAGCGTTAAACCCCGGCTATTTCTTTTCAAAACCACATACTTTACAGAAGAAGTCCCAATGTCTAAGCCAATCAGCGGGGGGCTGGTGAAAAGCGACTTAACGGAAAGGCCGGACTTGAAGGCATTCCCTCGTTTCTTTTTCGCCCTCTTAGGCTGCGTCTGTTTTTTCTTGTGATTCTGTCCTTTTTTGCTTCGCTCGGCCGTACTTTCGTAAAGCTCAACCCGTTGTGGCAGTGAAAAAGGAGAGGAAGCATCGGGGTGTAATTTTTCGTGTGACTTCGCTTCAGGCTTGAACGAGATATTTTGGTTCTGGCGACTTCGTGTTTCATTGTCGCTATCATCCGTCATATCGTCGTCTTTCTTGTTTTCTAACGGTGCGGGGGTGGGCTCAATTTCAGGACCTTTTTCTAAAGCACTGTCGATGACCTCGTCATTGATATCAAAAATATCAAAAAGTTGGGACAGGTCGTCCTGAGAAGGAGCGTCCTCTTTTGTGTTCCCGTTTTCCTCTGATGATTTATCAGGAGTCGACAGGCGTTTCAACAGCATTGAAACATCGACCAAGTCCGAGTCATCGACCTGATCGAGCATATCGTAAATATCTAAGTTTTCAAGTGAAGCCGACTCGGTCTTGTTCTGAGAGGAACTGGGATCTTGTCCTTGCAGGAGAAAATTTAAATCCGGATTATCAGAAGCCATGTTGGTTTCTTGAGCAAGAAATTGTTTTGGTTAAGGTATCGGCAGGAAATCGGAAGTGTTAAGTGATATTTTACCGCCGGAAATGTCTTTTAAATAAGAGTTTACTTCATACTCGACCGGGACGTCAACACCCATCTTTTTTAAAGCGGTCACATTCTCAAACACAACTTGTGGGAGATCATCGAAAACAATCCTGCCTTGGTGTAAAATGAGTAATCGATCACAGTTTAACACATCTTCCGGGTATTGGGTAATAAACAACGTCGTGAGACGTTCTGCGGCAGGTTTCGATAGGTTGTCAGCATGTAACTTCGAGATTAAGGAATGAAGATGTTTTCGGCTTACCGGATCGAGTAACGATGTCGGTTCATCAAAAACTAAATATTTGGGAGACATGGCCATCACAGAGGCCAACGCGAGTCTTTGTATTTCACCGCCGGAGAGTAAATGTGGCGGATGGCGGCGATAGTCTGTCAATTTAAACAGGCTCAACATATCGTCTACGATTTGATGCATTTGTTCATAAGAGATGCCCAAATTTTCAAGTCCAAAAGCAATTTCGCGTTCGACAGTGGTGGAAACAATTTGATTTTCCGGGTTTTGAAAAACCATGCCGACGAATCGTCGAATCTCGGACTGTGTTGCGGCATCTGCCGTATCGAAGCCATCTATGAAAACCGTTCCCTGGGTGGGCAAAAGGAGAGTATTCAAACAACGTGCGAAAGTGGTTTTGCCGGAGCCGTTCGCACCCATCAACCCGATGTTTTCGCCCTCTTTGAGAGTGAGGTTAATGTTGTTCAGAACAGGAAATTGTGATGCGTCGTGAGAAGGATATTCAAAGGTCAGGTTGGAGAGCTCGATCATACTTTTGAGGTTGATTATTGACCCGTGATTTGCACCACAACGTTGCGGTTGCGAGAGCGATTGTCGAAATCGATCACAACGATTTGCTGCCAAGTGCCCAAAATCATCCTGCCGTCTTTAAACGGCGCTGTAAAGGACGGTCCGAGCAGTGCGGCTCTGACATGCGCGTATCCGTTGCCGTCTCCCCAGGTCGCGTCGTGATGGTAAGTCACTCCTGTCGGTGCAAACTTTTCAAAAGCTTCAGGAAGGTCTTTTAAAAGCCCGGGTTCGTATTCGATAGTGGTCACACCGGCGGTCGACCCGGAGATAAAAACCGTGACGCTCCCCTCTTGTAGTCCTGAATGACTCACGATATTCTGCACGTGCGGTGTGATGTCCTGAATATCGGTGTGCCCCCGAGTGGAAATTTCAAAAGTGTTTGTGATGATCTTCATTTTATTTTTGGTTTTAGGTAACGTAACGCAATCGTCTCGATTCGATTGCGAGCTCAAAAACCGCTATTCTGATAATCAAAGGAGGTCATCTGCCAGAAGCTGTGAAATCGTTGGCGGATATCTTCGTACGGCAAATCTTTTAATCGTTCGAGGCTGAATTTCTCCACACAAAAAGAGGCCATCACGCTCCCGAATATCAAAGCGCGTTTTAAATTATCTTTTGAAAAATCGCCGGCTTTGGCTAAATAACCCATAAACCCACCGGCAAATGAATCGCCGGCCCCGGTCGGATCGTTGATAAATTCAAGTGGAAATGCCGGCGCGGCAAAAAAAGCATCTTCAAATACCATCAAAGCTCCATGTTCCCCTTTTTTGATAATGATGGTACCCGGACCCATTTTCTGCACAATTCTCGCGGCTTTGACCAAATTAGGTTCCTTTGCCAACTGGCGAACTTCTGAGTCGTTGACAAGGAGGACTTTTATGTGCTTAAGAGTTTCTTTCAGGGGCGCTAAACTGCCTTCGATCCAGTAATTCATGGTATCCAGCGCTACCAACTGCGGAGAAGCAATCTGCTGCAAAACCTCCATCTGCAATTCAGGTGCGATATTTCCTAAAAACACGTATTCGCTGTCGCGGTAGGTTTCCGGAATCTTTGGTGAAAAATTTTCGAAGACATTCAGATGCGTGAACAGCGTGTCGCGGCTATTCAGGTCGCGGCCGTAACGCCCGCCCCAACGAAACGTTTTTCCGCCGCTGATTTCGAGTCCCTGCAAATCGACATTTCTCTGTTTCAAAAAATTGATGTCATAAGATTTGAAGTCCTCGCCGACAACAGCGACAATCCGCACCGGCGCAAAATAGGATGCAGCCGCGCTGAAATAGATCGCAGAGCCGCCGAGGGCGTTCTCGACTTTTCCAAAAGGAGTTTCAACGGTATCCAGTCCGACAGAACCGACAACAAGTATTTTCATTCCACAGCACCTCAAAAAGAATTGTGTTTCAATTACATCCTATCCGGCGCCGTAATCCCCAAAAGTTTCAGAGCGTTCGACAAAACAATCCGGGTACATTCTATTAAGATCAACCGCGCTTCGCTCAACGATTTATCGTCGGTCACCACGCGGCAGTGGTGATAAAACCGGTGGAACGTCGCGGCCAGATCTTGCAAGTAGTTGGGCAGCCGGTGCGGTTCTAAAAATCGCACGGCGCTGGAGATCACATCCGGCAGCTCCAAGAGCTTTCGAATGAGATTAATCTCTTCGGTCTCAGCTAATCGGCTGAGATCTGCCGCAGGAGAAATTTTCAACCCGTTTTCTTCAGCAAATTTTATGACATTGCAGATACGCGCGTGCGCATATTGAATATAATAAACCGGGTTCTCTTCGGTGGTATTTTTCGCCAGGTCCAAATCGAAATCCAGAGGGCTTTGACTCCTGCGCGCTAAAAAGAAGAAGCGCGCGACATCGACTCCGACGTCTGCGAGGAGCTCCTCCATCTCGATTATTTTTCCGGCCCGTTTCGACATCTTCACCGTCTTGCCGTTTTGCAGCAGATTTACCTGCTGGATGATGTTCACTTCAAAACTGCCCCGGGGATATCCTAATGCTTCGAGAGCGGCCTTCATGCGCTCGATATAGCCGTGGTGATCCGGTCCCCAGAGGTCATACAGTTGTTCAAACCCGCGTTCGTATTTATCCAAGTGATAGGCAATGTCTACTAAAAAATACGTTGGCTCGCCGGCGCTGGTCATCAATACGCGATCTTTTTCGTCACCGAATTCACTCGCTTTAAACCAGGTGGCGCCGTCCTCTTCATACAACAAGTTGTTTTCCTGTAAACGTTCCAACACTTTAAGATGGGCATTGTCTGTGCGTAACCGGCTCTCAAGAAACCAATTATCAAATTCGACCCGGTATTTTTGAAGCACAGTTTGCTGGCTGGCGACAATTTTTTCGAGAGCATGCTTGGTAAAAGACAGCCAGCGCTCTTCTTTCGGCATATCGGCAAATTTTTCACCGTGTTCGGCTAAGAAATCGTGCGCCAGATCTTTGATATAGTCGCCATGATAGCCCTCTTCCGGGAAAGGCTCCTCTTTCCCTAAAAGCGCCATGTAACGGGCGCTAACGGATTGCCCAAGCAACCGTACTTGACGCCCGGCGTCATTCACATAAAACTCGGTCCCGACCGCATATCCCACGGCCTTGTGCAGCTTGGCAAGAACATCCCCCGCGGTTGCGGCTCGTGCGCTCACCACATTCAGCGGCCCGGTCGGGTTGGCGCTGACAAATTCGATCTGGACTTTCTTGTTTTTTCCCCAATCGCTTTTACCAAAATCTATGTTATCCCGCAGGATGGTTTTCAAAGCGTCACGAAAATAATCCGTACTGAGGGTAAAGTTGATGAAGCCGGCGCCGGCGACTTCGGTTTTTTCGACAATGGAATTGTCCAGTTGTAATGCCTGCACAAGGTCCGAAGCAATTTCTCTGGGATTTCTTCGAAGTTGCGAAGCTAATTTCATGGCAATATTGGTGGAAAAATCGCCATGCTCGAGGTTGTTAGGCCGTTCCAGTTGAATGTCGTCATCCGAAGGTTTCGCGCCTGCTAAAACGTCCAGACCGGACGCCAACTGTCTCTTGATGTACTTTTCAGCGTTCAACAGATTCGTCCTTTATTTCTTCCATTTCGGCGTCTCCCCACAATCTTTCTAAAGAATAAAACTCGCGTTTGTCCGGCTGGAAAATATGCACCACCACATTGACGTAATCGACTAAAACCCACTCCTGATTGCGAAGTCCTTCGACATGTAAAGGACGTATTTTTTCCTTTTTTAAAGTATCGATGATATGATCCGAGATCGCTTTGACGTGGGTACTCGTGGAACCTGTACAGATGACAAAAAAATCAGTCATGGATGTCAAAGGGCGTAGATTGAGCAGGATGATATTTTCAGCTTTCTTTTCGACAGCATGGTGTGCGACTTTCTTCGCTAAACTTTTCGCGGTCAAAGACTTCTAAACCTCCTCGTTTTCAACTTACAAATCTTGCGTTTGAAACCATTCGATAGTTTTTTTCAACCCACTCTCAAGTGAAACGGTCGGCTCCCAATCTAAGATTTCTTTTGCTTTTGCAATATTTGGCTGCCTGACTTTGGGGTCGTCTTCCGGCAAGGGGTAGTAGATAATTTCGCTTTTACTTCCGGTCACCGCAACAATGGTTTCTGCAAGCTCCTTGATGGTCATCTCGCTTGGGTTGCCAATGTTGAGAGGTTCGTGATAATCTGAAATGAGTAATCGATAGATACCCTCTACCAAATCATCAACATAGCAGAAACTCCGTGTTTGTGAGCCGTCGCCAAAAACGGTGATAGGCTGATTTTTTAAAGCCTGGGGAACAAAAGCGGGGATGGCTCTGCCATCTTTTGGACGCATTCGGGGTCCGTAGGTGTTAAAAATCCGCACAATTTTAGCATCGAGGTCGTGAAAACGGTGATAAGCCATGGTTATGGCCTCTCCGAATCTCTTTGCTTCGTCATAAACGCCACGCGGCCCGACCGGGTTGACATGCCCCCAGTAATCCTCACTTTGCGGATGAACTTGCGGATCGCCGTACACCTCCGAGGTCGAAGCCAACAGAAAAGTAGCTTCTTTTTCCAACGCCAGACCTAAGGCTTTATGAGCTCCCAGGGCGCCGACCTTCAGTGTCTGAATAGGAAGCTCAAGATAATCTTTGGGGCTTGCAGGCGAAGCAAAATGAAGCACGTAATCTATTTGACCGGCGCAGTAAATATATTCTGTGACGTTATGCTTGATAAATTTAAACTTTTCGCCTTGTAAATGTTCGATATTCAGCACAGCCCCGGTAAGAAGGTTATCCATGGCGATGACTTCGTGTCCTTTACGCAGCAGATATTCACAAATATGTGAACCTAAAAATCCAGCGCCACCTGTGACTAGCGTCCTTGGCATAGTAAAAACTCCCTTTTATAGTATAACTTCTCATCTTTTGCACTTTTTTGTAAAAAAATCAAAGAGCAAAAATTAAACAGCAAAAAGACAAAGGAAAAATCAAAAATCCGCTGTACCATATCAATTCTTTGCATTGATTGGGAAAAACTCGATTTAGAAAGTGCTGGAAACTTCTTTGATTCTCTTTTGAATCTTAATTTGTCATTTTCCATTTTTCTTTTTGATTCTTGATTTTTCCATTTTGCGGCTTGCTGCGTTAGGATACTATCTGTCACGAGTCGTGATATATTTAACCAGCTTGATCAGAGAAGCCTTGTACGGTGTATCCGGATACGTCTCCAGCGATTGTAAAGCTTTTCCGCTAAAGTGTTCAGCCCGTTGGCTTGCGTACGTAACGCCGCCGTACTCCTCGATAAACTCGACGATTTCTTTGAGGGCCTGTTTTTTTCCACTTCGCTTGATCAGTCGTATGACACGTCTAGCCTCGCGTTTTTCAGCTTGTTTTAACGCATAAATTAACGGCAAAGTGATTTTATTGTCGCGTATATCGTTGCCGATCGGTTTCCCGGTTTTCTTCTCTACCCCGAGCAGGTCGAGTAAGTCATCTCGAATCTGGAATGCGATCCCCAAATTTTCACCGAATTCTCGCATGGTATCTAAAACCGTCTCGTTTTCATCGGACGCACAGGCGCCTAATTGGCAAGCAGCCGCCAACAAAGAAGCGGTTTTATCGGAAATGAGCTTAAAATAAACCTCCTCATTGATCCAATAATCCTTACTCCGTTCAAGTCCCAACAATTCCCCGCGCGCCATGCGCTCGGCTGTTTCGGAAATAATCTCATAAGCCCGCATGCTCTTTAAGCTGAGCATGGCCAACAGCGCCTTCGAAAACAGATAGTCCCCCATAAGGACCGACACCTTGTTTTTCCAAATGGAATTTACAGACGGCACCCCCCGCCGTTGGTGGGAGCTGTCGATCACATCATCGTGGACAAGACTGGCTGTATGCAACAATTCCATGATTGCAGCCGCTTTTAAATTTCGGGCATCAAGAGCGACTCCATTGCCATTATGCAACCGACTTGTGAGGATGACTAAGATGGGTCTGAGTCGTTTTCCTTTATGTATGATTAGGTATTGAATGACTTTATCGACAAGAAAAACATTTGCTTTTAAAAGCTTTTTAAACTCGGTTTCGTACGCTGAGAGATCATCTTTGATAGGATGACATATCTCTTCTAATGACACGCTTTAGCCTTATAATAAGATTCTGAGTTTTTGCAACTTACAATTTGGCCAATTTAATCATTCTTAGGCATTTTGTCAAATAAAAACTCGGAACCCGACGTGTAGAAAAGCAGTCGGAAAATTCAAAACGCTCAAGTGTGTCCCGGAGGCGTCAAAAAAACCGATGACAACGTCCCGAGGGTGGTTTTCCCGTCAACCTAAACACAAGCATGTTCCCAAACTCCGTTTGGGACCACAATCAAGGTGCTGATCACTACCATTTCCGCTTAAGTTCGAACGACCCCTACTCCTACATCCGGAACCTGTTTGCGATTTTGGACAGCCTCACAATGGAGCTGAGAGCTCCGATAGCCATATCACCATCGGGATAAACTGCAAGCACAAACGATCCAACACGGTCTGTGACCGTGTTTTGACTCAGGAGTTTATTGCTTTGATTAACCGGATACTAACAAAAGCTGATCACAAAAGCTGGAAACTTACAAAAGACACCGTTGCAAACGGTGTCGGATCATTTCCTCTAACAGCTAAATGCAAAACTGTGTAGTTACCTAATTTTCAACCTTTTAATTTAACAAATGAGGGCTTTCCCATGAAAACACAAAACTTACCTTGGGTTTTGTCCGGTCTGCTCTTGAAGCACAAGCCGCTTCCAAATTCGACTATCCGAACATCTGCACGATCCATGAAATTGACGAAACGCCTGACGGCCAGACGTTCATTGTCATGGCATGTTATGATGGTGAGACCCTGAAAGACAGGATCAACACCCCCCCTTAGTCCCCCCTCGAGGCCTCGAGGGGGGAATTAAAGGGGGGTGTTCTCCTGCCGATTGGCAACACCGTCGGTATCGCCATTCAAACCGCGCAGGGTTTGGCCAAAGCGCACGAAAATGGCATTGTGCATCGCGACATCAAACCCGCCAACATTATGTTGACCAACGACGGTATCGTGAAAATTCTGGATT